>JBILTA010000645.1:0-3401 GCA_044371785.1 Pirellulaceae bacterium
GGCTTACTCGGGCAAACGCATCACTTGGGATGAAATCATGAACAGCAAACAGGATCTGTCGCCAACTTCTTATGACGGCCCAGCTCCTGAAGTTGTGGTGCCTATGCCTGGCACTTACAAGTTTGTTTAATCCGCTGAGCGAAACAACGTTTGAAAATAGAAAGGGAACTCCAAAATGGAGTTCCCTTTTTTTGTCAATCCTTGTCTCTTGAAGTTGGCAGCAATGCTCCCATTTGGCTAAGCTCCAGCATTAATGTCTTTGTCATTTCTTGCGTTTTATCATCATGTTGTGCGGCAACGTTTCGGCTTTCATTGGGATCTTCGTCCAAATGAAATAGTTCAGGTTCATCTCCATAATGATGAATGAGCTTCCAATCGTTTTCTTGGATAATGCTATAGGGCTTAGTCTGGCCACGATAATGTGGGAAATGCCATACCAATCTGCGTTTATTCAGGTTTTCCATTTCACCCTTCAAAGCTGGCACAATCGACATTCCATCGAATGAGATAGGAGTCTTCGTCGTATCTCCAATCAACTCTCGTATTGTCGGAAATACATCTATTGAACAAATAGGAGTGTCGATCTCTTGGCCTGCCTCGATAAGACCGCCTTCCGCCCACACTATAAATGGAACACGAATTCCACCTTCGTAGGGCGAGCCTTTCCCATCACGAAGCGGAGCGTTATCGGTGGGTGTTCCCGCTTGATCTAGGCCACCATTGTCTGAAGTGAAGATGAAAATAGTAGGGCGTTCGAACTTCATCTGCTCAACGGCAGCTCGCAAGCGACCGATACCATCATCGACGGTTTGCACCAACGCCGCATATTTCGCCTGCTGTTGCGATTTGCCAGGCCGTTCATATTTCTTGGTCAATTCGGCTGGAGCTTGAATGGGAGTATGGACAGCATAATGGCAAAGTTGAATGTAAAAAGGTCCATCTTTCCAGTTTTCCATCAACCGAATCGCTTCGCTAACTTCACGTTGTGTGAGGAATTCATTTTTGTTTGTACCGGGTATACCGGGTATCCCGGCTCGCAACATCAAATCTTTGGCGTTCGGTTGATTAAACGGATCGAAATAACTTGGTGGTTGACCGTAATCACAGCCACCCAAATTCACGTCATATCCCTGGTGTTCAGGATACCATGCATCGTCACCGAGGTGCCATTTTCCAATGTGCGCCGTGTGATAACCTCGACCTCTCAAATATTCGCCCAGTGTCAATTCATCCAATGGCAAATAGAACGGATTGACGGGTGTTCGGAATGGCTGGTCTTTAGCCGCTTCGTAGTCTTGAGCGGCAACATGGATATTGGTGTTGGGAGGGCGTTGGAACCGGGCTCGGATCCAATCGGTAACATGCAGACGAGCAGGATATTTGCCAGTCATCAATGCTGCTCGAGTTGGACTGCAGATGGCAGCGGCCGCGTAAGCTCGTGTTGCTCGAACACCATCAGCTGCAAGTTTGTCCAAATTCGGCGTTTGGATATAGGTGCTTCCATAGCATCCCAAGTCGACGGCTCCCAAATCATCGACCAATATCAGCACAATATTGGGTTGTTGGCTTAGCTTATCACCCCCGCTGGCGTATAGCGATTTACCAAGCGGCGAGAGAAGTGTAAGCAGGCTGGCTGTCACCAACATAAATATGCGATGCATGGACGTCTCGTGTATCTCGGGGGAAGGGTAATGCAACTCATAGCGGGGTTATTCTATCTGGCTAATGATACAGGACCATCGTGCCATAAAGCCACTACCAGCTTACTTCCCGTTTCACTTAACGACTTACATGCTTCAGCTCAAAGCGCTTCTTCAGTTTCAAGCAATGTTTCTCAAGAACGTGCCAGCTTATGATGGCCAATGCAAGGGTAATTGCAGTCATCGAGAGAATATAGACGATTCGAGCCGCAAGTAACGACCCGGTGTAGTTCAGCAAAATCGCAGTCGAGAAAACCGGAGCCAGAAGTGGAATCAATGGGGCTTGGAAGACATACATCGCATAGCTATATCGGCCAAACATTCCCAAAATGCGACTGTTCCAAACGCGATGCCACCATGACTGGGGAGCTGAAGTCGCCGCCAAGGCTACCACACCACCAAACATAATTGCAAAGGTCGTATGCGGAATCGTTTTCAGACGTGATTCAGGTTGCAATAGCCAAGGCATCGACCCCATTAAACCTAAAGCTAATGCCCCCCAAGCAATCCAGCGATAGGTCGAACGATCCAAGTTACCTCGCAGCAACAACGCAAACGCTGAACCAATCAACAAAGCATCACAGCGGAACCAAGTCGCCACATCCACTGCCACACCTGGCTCCATAACCATCGATAAGCCCACTCTCCCAACTGCAGCTAGGCCAGCAATCGCCAACGCGGCCACTAACGCCTGTCGCTGCGTACAAAAGAAAATGATAAACGGCCATACCAAGTAAAAATGCTCTTCCACGGCCAACGACCAAAAGTGATCGAGCGCTCCAAAACACCATGTCCCCTCGAAACTCATGTAGATATTGCTGCAATAAGACCAGAGCCAAAACTGATTCATCCGCGAAGCATCAAACGCAGTCGGCATCGCAAAACAGAGTGGCATTATGACCAAAAACAAAGCCAAACTGCCAAAGTACAGCGGGAATATTCTCAAACTACGCCGAGCATAGAAGTTGCGGAAGAAATGGGGATCGCGAGTTTTCGAATCGTACAAAATTCCAGTGATCAAAAATCCCGACAACACAAAGAATAAGTCGACCCCCCGACTTCCCCAGTGAAGCCCATGCGCTAAAACTTGCCCCGCATACGAGTCATCTTCGGGACCATATCGAAAACGATAAAACGTAACTACCAAAATGGCTAAACCACGCAGCGCATCCAGGGCCGGTATGTGCTTATGGCACAACGGAGCTTTGCCCGCTACTTCAGGTTGAGCTCCTGGTACCAATTCCAACTCTTGTCCGTTCGATTCACGAAGGAGCGCAAAGCGATCCTGCTCGATCTCCCACGAACGAACCTTCTCTTCGAGCGACTGTGTTTGGTCTGGAGTAATTGTGGAGTTTGCCATGTTGGTTGAGTAGGTCACAAACTCCAGGGAAGCAACGTCAAAGGTGGGGTGGTGTGTGCGGTTTTTGAGCGGCCTGTTTATCTGGGAGGTTTGTGCAGATTGTGACGCTTCTGCAGCCTCACAAAATGGCCGTTTGCTGGCATCAAAGTTGACCAAAATTTCCGAGACGTTGCAAATTGCCAAGAACTGTCCTGATGAATACAGCCTGGGCCGCCGATAACAGATAAGGTTGCGCTGCGCCAAGAAATGCGCGGCGACGCACGCGAAACCAGGGACGAAGTTCGCTCTGTCGAACGACAGTTTATGCAACAACACAAATTCAAACATTACGCTCATTGCAA
>JBILTA010000646.1:0-3382 GCA_044371785.1 Pirellulaceae bacterium
GCGGTGGTATCGAATGCAGTTCGACGAACGAAGTACAGCCGCATTATTAACACGATCAGCGCCAGCACGGCGCTGATCGGCATTCTTGCATCACACATCTCAAACCGCGCGGTACAAAAATGTCGCCACACCGAAACGGTGTGAGTTGCGGGCTCGGTTGCGGCTATTTGGGTGTTTAGCATCGCCACTCAGGAGGCCGCTCAAGGTTAATCTCAAGATCGGCGCAGCAGCGAACTCGGGTATTGCCATCGTTTTTAGGTTCAGTAGCTCAAGCTGCGGCTCGGTATGACTTCAGGTGTCCACCAAGCTCGGTTTGGCAGATGAGCTTGGACTTTGTTAGATCGAGCCTAGGTGGATCGTCACTATCTCGCACTGGCGGCAGGTCGTCCCGACCGGTATGTCCGCGTCTATTGCTGTACCAGTCGACCCCGATTTGCAGGATGTAGTCCAAGTGCTTCTCGTTAACAACGCCAAAGCCGTTCAACATGTCGTGCTTGGGTGTCTACATGACACGTTCGACGAACGCTTGTAGGTTCGGCGCTCGGATCGGCGTTTTCTTGATGGTGCGGCCAGCGCCTGTAAACAAGTCGGGCGTGATTTAGGGCTGGTTGTTAAGCGGTTCGCTGAAAATGACTTCCGCTGAACCATCACGCATCGAACGATACGATTCGGTATCGACTTGCGAACCGTGCCAGCGTCCGACACCATGCCCCCAGAGAATTCCGCCCACGTACAGTGGGTTGGCATAGTCGGGAACGATGGTACCCGCTGCACCTCCTACATAGGTGCCATAGGCGGGATATAGAACATGATATCCTTCCTGCTCCAACTTGGGATCACCAAGGTACTGCAGATAGGCTACTACATCACGGCTCGCAATCGATTCATGCCACAACGGCACAATCGGTATCAGATAGGCAGCACCGTAAGTGCCCGGATATTTGCGACGAGAGAAATCTTTCGCATGAGCGGCTTCATGTAAGGTGATAACTGGTATGTCGCTATAGATATGCACTGTTCCAGTGTAAGGATTGTAATGATCTCCACCAAACACGCGCCCAGGAAAAATCGTTTCGCCTGCTAGACTCAAAATACCTAAGGTGTAACGCCAACCCCAACCAACACTCTTGTTGGCGCGTAACCGATGCCAATCCTGAATCGGAGCATACTGATTCAATCGAAACTTGACATGGTACAATCCATTGTCGTCAATGTACTTTGCGAGCACTTGCTCGGTCTCTGGTGAGATATAATGCCGATCGGCTCGTGAATCCCATAAAATGATCTTAGAGGGGATGCCGATGATCCAACCAACAGTATCGAGAATGGGACGTTCTTTCCCTCGCTCGATCACCGGTTTGGTCACTTGAAGCTGCTCATCGCAAATAAAATATTTGTCGACAGGGATGGGATTCGGCGTCAAAACATGACAGCCCACATTGGACAACAAGATCAACGCCACTAAAGCTAACGCAAGTTGTCTTACAATGGATTTAACGCCAATCGTGTTTGTCATCCATGACCCTACCATCGGCACTACCTCTTGCCATTTAAATTCGGGTTAGCGGGCACATCCGTGCGCCACAGTCAAACCGATTTGAAAAATGCTACGCGATGCAACAATGCTTCAATATCGCATCGGAATCGCTGACATATCCCACAAAGAACTCACCGAACTCACCGTACCGCGCACTCGCTTTGTCAAACCGCATCTTGTACACGATCTCTTTAAGGTATTGAGGATTGCGAGCCCACAAAGTAACTCCCCATTCCCAATCATCTAAGCCAACAGCCACAGATACAAGCTGACTCACTCGACCGGCAAAAGCCATACCGCTCTGAGCATGCTCGGCCATCATCTCGTTGCGCTGCGAGAACGGCAGATCGAACCAATTCGCGCCTACCACTCGAGATTTGTTCATCGGATAGAAGCAGAGCGATGGCCAGGGTGGAATTTCGGGTCGCAATCTCTGCTCGTTCATCATCGGCAGCCGTCGTTCATACGCGGCAACCTTGGCAGCAAAGGCGGGACTATTGGGATCTTCGCCGCCAGACTTCAGTCGTTCCGCATATTGCTCTGGCGACGGAACATATTCTGAAATCTCGGACATCGACACAAATGAGTAAGTTGTCTCTAAAGCCGGCCCCAATGGAGAAGCCATTAGCTGCTGATGGATCGAATCGATCTTCAATGGATCACTGTCCAACATCATCAACATAAAGTCCGCTTTGTGACCGCTGATAATGGCTGTCTGAAGACGCTCGGTTGGCGCCGTTCCGTTGGGAGCCAATATCTCTTTCCAACTCTGTTTGCCAGCGTTCTTTTGATGAACGCTCATCGATTCCAAAATCGATCGATTGAAGCGATAAAAGTAATGGCTGCAATGCCAACCTTGAACAGGCACAATGGATGGCTCAGGCAGTTCGGTCGGGCGGTGGGAAGGTGCGTTCATATCTTGCTTCTGGTCTGTAGAGTTGTCACGACTTTTAACAACTTCAGCTTACCTTGTTTAACACACCTTGAAAACGGGCAGGCTGCCTGCCTATTCAAAAGCCCACTGAGTATAAGCTTGCTGGTACCCGAAACTACGGTGTGGGTGTCGATTCATTTTTGCCCCAAACCAGCCATACGCATAGGGTTCGACGGGCCGCCGTTCGATCACAGGTGCCTTGTCACGCTGGTTCTTTTGGGATTGGTGACTGTTAGCGGAACGGCCTAATACCAGATATTTTTGATTGTTGGAATCCCAGCCTGGCACCAAAAATTGACTCGGTCGCAGCGTCGATATGACGGGGGACGCATGAACTTGCTGTGCCATGCCCCCTACAGTGACATCTTCACTCGGAGTCATAGAAGTTAACCGTTGGGGCTTCTGCACCAACAGCCGTTTCGGTTCCTGTGCATCAGCAACGTTGAATAGGGCCCCGGCAATCATCAGTAGCGACTGAAACGCCAGAACTTTGGATATTGTTCGTTCCATCGAATCCTCGCCTTGCTAGCATTTCAGTAATTAACAAGCCCTACACTTAACTATCGACTTGCCGACGTGTTAATCTGTAACAATCGTGCCAACAATGCCGACGAGACCTCTCCTCGCGAATCACACACGGACAGCTAAACATGCAAGCCCGCCATTCAGCTAACCCGAGTTTTTCGTCGGTCCGGAATTCGATACTACTCATCTTCATATTCTTCACGCAAATATTCTTCTCCCAAGCTGTCGGCCAGGAACTGCAGAAACCATTCTTTCGTTTTTCCCGAAATGAGCTCGGCGAAGTAAATGCCGTCAGTATATATGGCAGCCAGAGATTGCGAGACGCCAAGCTCGAAACGTTTCCTCAACTCACACACGTACACGTCTTGTATGGCGCAACGCTCACC
>JBILTA010000647.1:0-3378 GCA_044371785.1 Pirellulaceae bacterium
TCAGCACGCACGTCTCGATGCACCACTTGTGGCACTTTCCTTCGAGTGTCAATTGTTCGATGAAATCCCATGCGAACATCATGATATCTACATGGACAAGGTTGTGACTGAAGATGCTGTCTATGTTGGTAAAGGGCGACCAGCCGCCAAATAAGTTGCGGTTCGTTCCCTTCCCTGCCGACATCTCTTAGCGCTGAATCACCTGAAAGGAATTCGATGAACGCTCGCACTGAGTTGCCAAATAATGTTGGCTCGCTGAATTACGCTGAACTGCGACAACAATTGGTCGATGATACTTACGCCGAAGGTTTTCGCAGTATCTATGCTGAAGTTCTGGTGACGGCGCGCGATCGCAAATGGCTTGATCATTGTTGTCACGCCGTGACGGGGCATGCCAGCAGCACGATTTTATGCGATTGTGAAGCAGGAGTGTCGCAGATATTTGATGGTGTTTCGCCTGGTCAGGAAACACCCGATGGACGCATTGGCGCTGTCATCCAATTTCATGTGCCACGGTTTCGCAAAGATCGCGTGGAACACCTGGAAAAAGTATTGTTGGCCCGATTGAGCCAAAACGTGCTCACATGCCCCACGACTCGACTCTTCAATCGCTTGGATACCGATCCTTATTTCAAGCTAGGTCGCAAGATCGCATTTTTTGGTGACCGACATCAGAAACGCGAAGTGCGTTATGGTGTGCCGGGCTGGGTGATACCAACTTTAGGTGGCGAGTTCTTTTTGTCGCGTCGATTTGGATTTCAAGATGGCGTGATGGGAGGTAATCTTTGGTTCTTGGGTGCAACCGAAGACGCTGCGTTGGAAGCTGCCGAACGTGCCGCGTTGGCGGTCGATAAATGTCCTGACACCATCACGACGTTTCCAGGTGGAGTGGCCTCCAGTGCATCGAAGGCCGGCAGTAGTTACAAATTTCTAATTGCCAGCACATTCGCAGAATATTGTCCAACGCTCAAAGAAAAATTGGGAGCGGCCTCACGAGTTCCGGATGGAGTGGTCAGTATTCAAGAGATCATTATTAATGGTCGCGATTTGAATTCGATCTATCACGCAACACAAGCGGCCATCGACGCGGCTCTTACAACGCCGAATCTAGTTCGAATTTCCGCTGGGAATTATGGCGGAAGATTGGGTAAGAGTTTTATATACTTAAACCCTGAAAAACATGCAGCGGCTAACGCGGTTTAGCGTTACTCCTCTGCCGAACTCCTCGTCGTACAGGGCTCTTGTCCAATGCCAATTCAATTTCCCTGCAAAAGCTGCGGGCAAACGTTATCTGTTGCGGAAGAACATGCAGGCAAGCAGGCACGCTGCCCCAGTTGCCAGACCGTGCAACCTGTGCCCGGTGGCGACAAAAACACTTCGCCCAGCCCGCTCAGTTTCGGAGGGTCGGTTTTCGATTCGCCAACCCCCAGTTCGCCAGCCCCCAATATTCCAACTCCCAACACGCCAACTCCCAGCACGCCAACGTCGCCTGGCAACGACCCATTGTTCGGCAATAGGAGTGCTTCCAATCCACCTTCAGGCAGTCCTGGGGGCGGGTTGTTTGACGGGCTCGGTGTTGAAAAACTTGAACCGATTGAACCGAAACCGGCAGCCAGCTCTGGCTATCCGGGAGGAGTGTTCGGGGACATTCCCGCTTCCAGTAATGCTGCGACGAATTCAAATTCGTCCAATCCAGATAACTACTACTTAGAGGCGCCAGGTGGCGCAGTTTATGGTCCGGTTGATTGGCGAACTTTAGTCGCTTGGAAAAACCAAGGGCGAGTTGGGCCCGGCTATCGTATTCGCAAAGGTGAAAACGGTTCCTGGCAGATTGCTTCAAGCACCGAATTGTATGCTACATCGGCCAATCCGTTTGCAGATACGGTTCCTTCCACTTCCTACAGTTCAACACCGCAATATCAGTATGCGTACAGCCAGCAAGATCGATCTGGTTTGATATTGGCGTTGGGCATTATCGCTTGGGTGTCGATGTTAATCTGCGGACCATTCGGCATCATCTCCGGCATTCTGGCTTGGATTTTTGGGGCTCAGGATTTGCGATCCGCCCGAGAGGGTAAGCTCAATCCAAGCACGGTGACGACCATTCAAATCGGATATTACCTTGGAATGAGTCAGGTCTTGCTTTCGGTTCTCTGTTTCGGTGGTTATTTTCTGTTTGTTATTATTGCGATCATGAGCGGCGAATTTCGCTAAATCGATCGGGCAATGGAGATGCTGGAATGAAGTTGATTGTAGGCGCTCACATGTCGACCCAAGGCGGAGTGTGGCGAGGTGTTGAGCGAGCGAAGGAAGTTGGCTGTGATTGTGTGCAAGTTTTCACCAAAAACAACAATCAATGGAACGCCAAAGATCTTCAACCTGATGATATCCAGCATTTTGAAGAGCAGATGAAGTCGACCGGAATCGTAAGGCCGATCGCGCACGCATCTTATTTGATTAACATGGCTGCACCTGGTGATGAGCTTTGGCAAAAGTCCATTGCAGCCATGATCGATGAACTTCGTCGAGCCGAGCAGTTACGTTTGGATGGTGTTGTGGTGCATCCAGGTTCCTTTACGACGAGTTCTCCGGAAGAAGGTTTGCAGCGCATCATTGTGGCTGTCAAGGAAGTGCTCCAAGCGACTGTAGGCTTCAAAGTAAAGTTGTTATTGGAAAACACGGCTGGGCAAGGGAGCAATTTGGGCTCGGACCTTTCGGACTTGGGGACCATTCTGGCAGCGGTTCAACAATCCGACCGGATTGGGGTTTGTATTGATAGTTGTCATGCCATGGCTGCTGGATACGATCTTGCCGATGCTGCTGGGCTAAAGAAACTTTTGAAAGATATCGATGACCAATTTGGGATCGATCGAGTTGCGGCGTTGCATTTAAACGACAGCAAAAAGGGTTGCGGGAGCCGCGTGGATCGTCATGAGCATATTGGCCAAGGAACGATTGGGGTTGAGGGCTTCAAACGCTGGTTGAAGAACAAATCGCTGCGCGCCATTCCGATGTACCTCGAGACTCCCAAAGGCAACGATGAAGAGACCGGCGAAGATCTCGATGTGATGAACTTGCGGGTCGTCCGCGAACTAGCAGGTGTTTAGCCTGGAAACAAAGTGAGAGTTTTGGGGCGGTTGAATCGTTTAGCCCGTGTGCCGAAGGCTAGGCCTCCCGCCGCCAAGCTCGTCCGCGCGATGTGCCAATGTGCTTTCCAGTGCAACCCCATTCCCAAGCTGTGAGTACCCGCTTGACGTCTCTCTTGATCACGGTTTCGATCAGGGCAATCGTTTAGCCCGTGTGCCGAAGGCTAGGCCTCCCGCCGCCAAGGTCGTCCGCGCGTTGTGCCAATGTGCTTTCCAGTGCAACCCCATTCCC
>JBILTA010000648.1:0-3375 GCA_044371785.1 Pirellulaceae bacterium
TGCACCTTTACGGCGCTTGGCGTATTGAACGCCAAAGATATCTGTTCGTTGCGTTGGGATATACTCTTACTGATCGCAGGCGGACTTTCACTCGGCGTGGCAATCACATCAACCGAACTGGACCACTGGCTGTTACAACAAGTGCAACTGGAGGGTTATTCACCACTGGTCATTGCCAGCTTTTTCATCATCCTGACGATTGTGGTAAGTAACTTGATGAGCAACACAGCAGCTGCCAATCTAATCATTCCGATTGCGATGGCCGCCGCTCCGAATCAGGAACTTTTGGTTGTAATGGGAATTGCCTTGGGGGCATCGGCAGCGATGTGCCTTCCTATCTCCACACCCCCGAACGCGATCGTCTACGGTACTGGCTTCTTACGAACCCGCGACTTGATTGCATGTGGTTTATTTATTGCCTTGGTTGCGCCGCCGATTTTATTGTTGTGGCTACAACTGCAAAGCTGATGGGACATGGGCCGAAGAGAGGCCGAGAAAAGAAAGTGGTCAGGGCCGGGATCGAACCGGCGACACATGGATTTTCAGTCCATTGCTCTACCTACTGAGCTACCTGACCAGCAATCTTAAAATCAAGCAATCTTAAAAAACAAACAACCCGCCTAAAAGCTGTGCTTAAGCCACTCTCGACTTAAAAAGCTATCAGGCATCGAACCAAGATTGCCGTCGCGACTTTTGCGACGCCACAACCTGATTTAACGAGTTGTAATCAACCCACTCGTTTATTTGAACCCAAAAACCGCTTCTTCTTGGGAAAAAACATTTCCTGGGTAGGAAAAAATCGTTCCAAATCCGATGAAATCCGAGCAAAACGACTGCGATTGAGGCCAATACCAATGATATTCGGTTTCCGATGAGGGAAATCTCAGTGTAGACCCCTCCAAGAAACAGAACAAGCTCATTTCACCCCATTGGCAGGATATCCGTTTGGGGACCGTTTTTGTGAAAACTTGGTCCAAACGCTCGCTGCTAGGATCCTTCAACGCTGTACTGAAGAACGCGTAAACACGTGTCTTCGATGCAACGTTGAAAGAATTGTCATTCTAATTGGGTAATCTGTCAATCGGAGGCCCAGATCGATTTGTATATGACTTGGTAATTCGTTAGGTTAGAGTATGTTGTAACGATTAGTTAGATGCGCGCGCCGGTTTTTCCGTCTCCTCTCCTACGGAACAATTGGGGTGTTCGTGCACGAACTCCCAATGCACTATAGGCCGCCGCGTTCCAATCGGAATGATTCGCTAAGTTCACAAAGTTCGTTGAGTCTGGGTTCGTTGAGTCTGGGTTCGTTGAGTCTGGAAATTCTAAGTCTTGAAATTCTGAGTGTTGGAATTCTTCAGTGATGAAATTTTCGCCTATGGCTAATTTCTTGCATTATCTGCGAAGTTCCTTGCCGCTATTGAATTGCATTGCGGCAATTAGCTTCTTGGCCCAATTCTCCCTGGGCCAGTACTCCCCCAGCCATCCCACCGTCGTGGCGATGGTCGACAAAGGGATTGCGTTCCTTGAAAAAAGCGAAGCGATCAGTGGAGAATTCGCGGAAGGGGGCGAGATCTTGGTGGGCTACACCATAAACAAGGTGAAAGCGGACCCAGATCATCCGGTCGTCAAGAAGTCGATTGCGAAAGCTCTGGAACTGGCCCGGTCGCTCCGAGGCGCCGAACGTCATGACCACAAGGTGACGTACAATGTGGCCGTAGCCTGTCTGTTGCTCTGCGATTCCGACCCTGAAAAATACCGACCTGAAATCGAGATGATCCGCGATTGGTATGTCGCCACACAAAGACCTCATGGCGGATTCACGTACATGGATGCTCAAGCGGGCGACACCTCGCAAACACAATACGCTGTCCTCGCTCTTTGGTCGATGAATGAAGTTGGCGTCACACCACCGGTTGAGACCACCGAGCTTGCCCTGAACTGGCTGATGCGTTACCAGAACGCGGATGGCACCTGG
Organism: Pirellulaceae bacterium; assembly: GCA_044371785.1. GTDB lineage: Bacteria > Planctomycetota > Planctomycetia > Pirellulales > Pirellulaceae > JAFLCP01. The sequence goes on from JBILTA010000648.1 coordinate 1,976, forward strand.
TCGTATCAACCAACGGACCAACTGCGCGGGTTAGGCACAAAGAGCTTAGCCACCGCGGGTATGGGTGCACTGCTCATCGGCGGTGACATATTGAAGCTCTATGGCACTCGCGGCAAGAAACAGGTTGACGATGGAGTGCCGGCTGCTCTAAGGCTGGTCATTGAGCAACCCGATCGCAAAGGGGGAGCGAGTGGAGCGTCGCTTACCAAAGCCGACCTGACTCCGTTTATCGATAAAGGCTCAAGCTGGCAAGCGGCCAACACCACACCCACACCTTTCAACACGCGTGATTGGTACACCTATTGGCGATATTCTCAGGAACGTTACGAGAGTTTTTTGGAAATCGTACGCAACAAGCAAGAGAAAAGCCCAGCCTGGTACAACCAGGGTGTCGAGCAGTTGCGTCAACTGCAAGATGACACAGGAGCGTGGGGTAACAAACACGCCGATCACTGCCCACCCCCAGTGGCAACGTCGTTTTGCATTTTGTATTTGATTCGCAGTACTCAAAAAGCTATCGGTAGCCTTAATGAAGGCTTACAGTCGGGTGGTTACGGTTTACCGGATGACGTATCCGCGATGCGTCAAGTCGGCGACAAAGTGGTTGGCGGATCGAGTGCATCTTCCATTGATGACTTGCTCACCATGATGGAAGAAGACGATCCTAAGGCAAGCAGCGAAGAGAACTTGATGGACAACTTGCGTCTATCGGCAAATCCTGAAACGCGACGCGCCCAGCTGTCGCGTTTATCGCGTATCCTTACCAGCGGCGATGTTCTCAACAGCAAGGATTATTTGAGGCGACAAGTAGCGGCTAGATTACTCTCGCAAGCCGATGATCTCGATTTTGTACCGGCGATGATCTATGCCATGAGCGACCCAAATCCAAAGGTGGCCCGTTTCGCAGAAGATGGCTTGAGAGTTGTATCTAGAAGATTTGATTTGGTCGTTCCCGAAAGTGCCACTGAGGGTGCCAAGAATGCGGCGATTGAGAATTGGAAGAAATGGTACCTGTCGCTTCGTCCAGATTATGTTTTCATCGATCCGTAGCGAAAAGTTGCGGTAAAACTTCGTGGAGATCGATCCTCGAGGCGATTAACATGAGTGTTTACTATGCGACTTTACGACGGCTCGATTCACCCAGCTTTAGAACAATAACGACCGAATAGGGATAGCCCGTTTCATGTCATCAGCCCCAGCGCCCATCAAACGCCCCAAAATGCTCGACACTCTCCAAATGAAATTTGTGGATAAAGTCGCTGGTTGGCTGATGTCGTTTGTGATCCTGGTTGGAATCGGCGTTTTGTTGCTTTTGATGATCTTCCTCAGTCGAACTCTGACCTTCCCGGCTGGTGAAATTGAAGTGGTGCCAGTTGAAAACGTGGCTGGACGTGGGGAAA
>JBILTA010000649.1:0-3369 GCA_044371785.1 Pirellulaceae bacterium
GCTACAACGCTTCGTCCTTGTACACTTATGCAACGGTTGGACCGAACAACGCTATCAATGGTTTGTCACAAGTTTCAACGATGACACCCGTCTATTTCGATCACCAGCTGGTACGAAATATAACGATTGCGGGCATACCGGACCCTGTTCGAAGTTCGACGCTTGGCTATTTGAATAAAGAATTTGGAAGTCCTCGTGCAGCGGCAGATCAAGTGTTTGTCGGTCATCCTCAGACGCCCTATGCAACGCATTTTTGGTTGAATCGTCAGTTCGCCAATATCAATGAACTGATGATGGTACCCACCAGCCATCCAGGTCAGTTTGGACAAGATTTTACATTGTTCCGAAACGGTGCCGAACCAAACATTTCCGATGCTGTTGCCAAGCCATTTGGGCACCTGATGTCGTTCCTCAATTCCTCACAGCTGACGGGCAGCGGTGTTTTCGGTACAGGAGCCACGCAAGGTGCTGATATTTCACGCTTGCTGGCACTTCTGGAAACAGCACCTCCGTTTGTGGATTCTACAAAACACATCAATCCGTCCGCGACGGCTCATCCGGAATTGGCGCGCGAACGAGCACCATTTAATTTCTTGTCAACATTCCGAACGCCTGGAAAAGTTAATATAAATACCATCCCATCTGAGTATGTATGGATGGGGGTCGAGGGTAATTATCTTCCCGGCAGTAATTTTGAGCGAAGTGGGGTGAGCAATAACCGCTTTTGGAACACTATCCAGCAGAGTCGGCAAGGTTACTCTGCGACCGGTGGAGTGTTGAGTGGCGGACTTCCCGCGGGTGTCAATAATCATCTGAACCCAGATTTTCCGACACAATTTGCGGGTCTTTATCGTTCCCCATGGCATAGCCATTTCAGTCCTGAATTGCCAGGTGCTGGGAATCCTTATGTACTTCGCCAAACTCCAGCCGCTGCTTCGTTGCTTCGAAGTAATGCCTCGACGGTGAATCAGCCGCTATTGTATGACACTGCGAATCAGCAGTCGCCAAACCGCTTTCCCTTCGTAACCTATCAGTCCACGATGCGATTGCCGAATTTGGTGACGACGCATTCCAATGTGTTCGCGATGCGAATGAGTCTCGGATACTTCGAGTACAATCAACTCGATGGACAGCTTGGACGTGAGTACAAGTCTGAGATGGGGCGTGCGGAACGGAACAATGGTTTCTTCATTATCGATCGTTCGATTCCGGTAGGTTTCTATCCCGGCATTGATTTGAATTCAGACAAAACAGTACTTATCCGACGCTACTTCGAATAAGTTTTATTATCTGGCCTACTCGTTCCCAAGCCAAGGCTTGGGAACGAGGCGAGCTTCTTGGCTGTGACGAGATCCTATGGCCAGCACCACACAAAAGTTGATGGAACGTGGACTTATTCCAGGGGCCCCTTTGTTCCTGAAGTCCAATATTCACTACGAAACCGTGATGGGCTCACATGCCTTTGGGGTTGCAGATACTTCCGTAAAACAAAAGCTCCCGGATTATGATGTTTACGGATTTGCGATTCCACCCAAAGAGCTAACCTTCAAGCATCTGACAGGCTGGATTCCTGGCTTCGGAGATGAGCCTCCAGGTTTTGGCGTCTGGCAACAAACGGGCATCGTGGATCACGCCAGCGGCGGTCAAGGTAAAGAATGGGATCTCAATATTTTCAGCATCGTTCGCTATTTCGAACTCTGCCGTGAGAATAATCCCAACGTGATCGACTCACTCTTCACCTCCGAAGAATGCGTGCTACATTGCACTCAAATCGGTCGCATGGTGCGAGACCAACGCCGTTTGTTCCTTAGCAAATTATGCTGGAAGAAATTTCGTGGCTATGCCCACGCTCAACTGCGAAAACTCAACGATAAAGTCCCCATCGGTGGACGCAAAGAGATCGTCGAAAAGTTTGGCTACGATGTAAAGTTCGCATATCACATCGTGCGCCTTTTTGATGAAGCCGAACAGATCATGTTGGAGCATGATCTTGATCTGCGACGAGCCAAAGAAGTGATGAAGGCGATAAGGCGAGGTGACTGGTCCTTAGACCAACTTAAGGCCTGGGTGGTCGATAAAGACCGCGCCCTGGAAGCTGCATACACCGAATGTAAATTGCCGGAGAAGCCACCCGTCGAGCCACTGCGGAAATTGCTCTTGGAATGTTTAGAAGCACATTACGGCTCGATCGATGATTGCGTTGCCCAAACAGGTTGGGCCGAGTCGCTGCTGCGTGAAATCGATACGCTGATTCAGATGCAACGCCGCAGGCTTTACGAGTAGCACGGTCCGTCCCCGGCCGTGCAGACAGCGGGTACAAATATGCTACGCGCATGCGGGTAAAAGCATCGATTCGACCATCCGCTGGATCGAGGCCAACGGAGGCCAATGGGGTGTCTTGTTAACGAAGAACACTTTTCTTTGAAAGAAGATATGTAGGATAAAGAGGCCAGGAGCCTGGTACGGATGACAGATTGAAGTGACACTAGGGGATGACTAAAATTGAACTCGCAACTTCTCCGCTCTTTTCCTAAGCCAAAGGCTCTAGTGTGAGTAAACGACGGCAGCGTAGTACATGGCAGGGTAATACATGGCAGCGTAGTATTCGCATCGAACAACTCGAACAACGCGCATTGCTTGCAGCCGCTGTTCTGGCACCTCTGATCGAATCCACTCGTGATGGCGCGGAAGGTGAAGGTGAGCCTCTAGTCCGCTTCTCGTATGAATTTGTCTCGGCCGCTGATCAATCACTCGATCCTAACCCTTCTGATAACATCATCGAATATAGGGCCGCGATGGGTGATGTTGTTAAACTTCGCGTATATGCCGAAGACTTGCGCGATACACCACAAGGTATCTTGTCCGCTTATCATGATATTGCCTTCACGCATCAAGAATCCAATAACGAAGAAATTTTGGGACTGCTGTTTGGTGAAGCCAACGTACTGAGAGTCGAACTTCCTAGTGGAGCGGGGAGCTACAGCGGCGGTTATCAAATTCAGTACGAAGCCTTGAGTGGCAATGATACAACCATCGGATTGTCCCATCCTCTCACGGACGGTACTCTCAGTGATTCGGATGCTGCTACGCTGGCTGCGGCGATCCGGCAACTCAATTGGAATGCTTGGGTGAGCCCCGATTTTCCAATCACAACGCGTTTGCTTCCCAATGCAGCGATAGATGGCAAAAGTTATGCCCGGTTTGCAATCGAGTTTACAGGCTCCACATTGCGCCGCCAAAATCAACCCGACGCCTCCCTCGTTTCCAATACACTGCAGTTCGGTGCTGGAAACACATTAGCTGCTAACATCGAAGTGGTTCAGCCCAATCCACTTGAACCGCAGAGTGTTTCGGTTGCGACACTATTCC
>JBILTA010000650.1:0-3358 GCA_044371785.1 Pirellulaceae bacterium
CACACAACTCATCAAACGTTTGTTGCGTCCCGAAAGATTGTACTTGCTAACTGTTATCGACAATTTTGATACGGGTCGATTTATGGGATCAGCTGTACGAACCTGTGAATCAGTGTTCAAGCAATCTAGCTTGTTGCTCCCTGCCAAGCCCGCACCAAACACTCGAAAAGTGTTTGTCATCGCTTCGCGAAACACTTCAGAGTCTACGAAGGCAGATGAATTTTATACTGCTCTCGAACGATCCAGTATGCGAGACAGCATCTACCATGTCCCAAGAGCAGATGTTGAACAGTTACTTCAACGATGCCACGATGTCTCACCGTTGTTGACGGATAATTTCGCTCCTGTCGACATCTTGATGGCTGAACAATTCATCTATCGCAATCGAAACCGCGAAGGGTCCCACTAGCGTAGCACGATCCTACCACCACTTAGGCGAGCCTCTGAGAGACTCGCCTAAGTTGTTTTCTAAGTGGTTGCCTACGTGGTCACTGCACGAAGATGCGTAAGCGTTTGTTGGAATAGGTGCCCGCGTTGCCGGTAAAGGTCCAGTCGCGAGTTTGACCGGTCGAATTGCCGACACCAATATCAGCTCCAGCCCCGGTTCGCCAATGATTGATCGCAAACAATGTTTGCTCTTTCGCGTAGTTGTGTACCTGCATCGAACCATAACCATCCACCGGCACAAACTTCGCATCGCCGCAGTCATACACCTCATTCGATGCACCAGGAACCGAAGCCGAATTGTCCATTGCATAATTATCGGGCCAAAATTCGATATTCCCCTTCTCAAACTTTCCCAACGTAACTGCCGCGACATTGGAATAAACCTCTAAACCAGTCACCATTTGTTGGAAGCTTGCCCCCGATGCAAAGGTCGGAATGCCGATCTTCTTCACATCTTTGGTGAATGCATCCATCGCCACAAACACATTTCGCTCTTCACCACCCGCGGCGGTTAACTCCAACAAATAACCAACGCGTTCGAATTTTTCGATCGAACCACTGCGATCGACATCATATTTGATCTCAGTTCCCAACTTGCTCAGGTCCAAGTCGTAGACCAAGCGATACTCTTTAGAAACCGGCAAGGTGCTCAAAAAATCGGGCACCTCGCCACCCCGGCATGCGCCTACCGGTAAACCGGTCCCGCCACACAGATTCGGTTCGGCTAACTTATCCCAAGCGAACCGATAAGCCACTGGCTCTTTCACTTTCTCGGATGTCAACACAACCTTGTCGCCATCAATCCGGGCCACCGCAGGCTGAAATCCGTTTGAACCAATACCGACCACTTCGAAATGCGTTGGAGCTTTTCCATCGCGAGTCTTCAAGCCTCCGCCACTGTTCTTGAAATGCAAAACCAATTGTTCTTTGACTGTTTCCAATTTAACCACTTCTGGACTCTCAGCAACGACATCGTTCTTGCCATAATCCTTCTTTAACGCCAACAAAGCAAAACGCAAACCAACATCTTGCTTATTGGGTGGATGTATATCGTTGACCGTGGCAATGTCATTAATCACAACCATACCCGTTTTGGGAATCGTCTGTACGGCAGCTTGTGCTTCCCAGAACTTAGCCAAAATCGTTGGATCTTCGTTGCCATAGTGATACGGCGCGATTTGAACATAGTAGAACGGAAACTCCTGTCCCCACAATTCTCGCCATCCGCCAATCAAGGCTTTTTTCTTTTCGAGATACAACATCCCTTCCGCATGATTGGACTCGCCTTGATACCAAATCGCTCCACGGATCCCATAACCGACAATTGAATGAATCATGCCGTTGTACAACATAGTAGGATCTTGATTGCTACCGAAGGGAGCAAGTTCTGCCGGATAACTCGGGCTGGGTGCAACCAACTCGTTTGACTTGAGCTGCAGCTTGGCAGTAGCCGTCCATTGCTCTAAGTCGGCAATGTGTTTCTCGAGGCGACTCATATAAACGGATGTTCCGGGAGTTCGCCCCATGACGCTTTGATAAATATCTTGTAAAGCGCTAACGCGTTGAAAACCAACAGGTGGAGTCCATGGTTCGACACGCGTACCACCCCATGACGAGTTGATCAAGCCGATAGGAACATTGAGCTCTTGATTCAATTTGCGAGCCATAAAGTATCCACAGGCCGTAAAACCTCCAGCAGTCTCAGGCGAGCATACTTGCCAATTCCCTTTAAAATTATCCAGTGGCACATTCGACTGTACCAAAGGAACTTTGATATGTCGGATCAGCGGATATTTAGCCGCAGCAATTTCTTGTTGTGCGTTGCTGCTGGCCGCGACGCTCCACTCCATATTGGATTGTCCTGAGCAGAGCCAAACTTCACCGATGAGGACATCATTGAATTCGACCTGGTTCTTTCCCTTGACTACCAATTTCAGTGGTTTGAGGCTCGCATCGAGTTGTGGCAACTTGACTTCCCATTTGCCTGCTCCGTTAACTTCGGTTTTCACAGAAGATTCGCCAAGCGATACTTCGACCGCTTCTCCTTTTTCGCCCCACCCCCACACCCGGATCGGTTGCTTTTGCTGCAGCACCATGTGGTCCGAGAAGATGGCAGGAAGGCTAACATCAGCACGAACAGATGCTGGGGAAAGCAGCAGTAAAGCTAGCAGGGCACCCAAATAGACAAACTTCATGGAAACACCAGGGTAGGAATCGGGAAGGGAAAAGCGACAGGAAGGCGCGATCGATCACGTACATTTGTACGTATATTACTCTCCGCTCATTATAATCGCTGGGCCAGGACGATTGCAGTAGGGCAGGAGAAATTCGTCCCTGCTCCTCGGCGGAAGATTTTGCGTAGCACGGTCCGTCCACGGCCGTGCGGGCGACGGGTACAAGTCCCTTACGCGCACGCGGGGACATAAGATGCAAACCGCCAATTCAGGCTGACAGTCAGAAAAGACGATATGGCCGACGATGGGTGCTGAAAGTGCCTTGCGGCTCGAGCCATTCTGGGAAGAAATAGCTTCTTTTTAGACGTTATTAAGTCGTTGCGAGGCTTGCGCCTAGCGGGTTAAACCATAGTGAACTTGCTAAAGCCGCGTACGCGTAACGGGTTATTAACCAATGCCTTCTCGACCGGGACGGAGCGAGTTACTATTGGCACGACCGGGACGGAGCGAGTTACTGTTGGCACGACCGGGACGGAGCGAGTTACTGTTGGCTCGACCGGGACGGAGCGAGTTACTATTGGCACGACCGGGACGGATCGTGCTACTATTGGCACGGCCGGGACGGAGCGTGCTGCTATTGGCACGACCGGGACGGAGCGAGTTACTGTTGGCTCGACCGGGACGGAGCGAGTTACTGTTGGCACGACCGGGACGGAGCGAGTTACTGTTGGCACGGC
>JBILTA010000651.1:0-3355 GCA_044371785.1 Pirellulaceae bacterium
CCCCTTGACCAACTCACGACGGGCGATGTTATGACTGATGAAGTACACCAATTCGCCTTGGACTCCAGGGAACACTTCCTGAAACGCTTCCAAGACAAGTGCGTTAATCAGCATATGGTTGACGGTTGCAAAGTTTGCTCCGATCGACATGTCAGCGATATAGGCATTCGCTTCTGGTGAACCCAGTTCGGCATATACCAATTCGCGATCATTGCCTGGGAACGGAATGTTGTTGGCACGAAACTGGTCCTGCATGAGTTGGAATTGATTCGATGCCAAGCGATGACCGATCCCACGTGAACCGCAATGCGATAAGAACGCAACTCGTCCATCGCGCAATCCAAAATGTTCTGCGATTTGACGATGGCGCTTATCTTGAGCGATCCGCACCACTTCGCATTCACCGAAGTGATTTCCTCCACCGTATGATCCTAATTGCGTACATTTCTCTTCAAACTTGTTCACGCGATCGGTTGCCAATAATTCATCCAAGCGATCCGCTAACGTTTCCGTCGATCCATCAGCCCCGAAGTGAAACGCATCTTCACAGCGGCTTGACCAGTGTGTGGGGATTCCCAACGCAGCCAAGACGTCTTCCTGGGCACCGTTGATGCAGGCCGCTCGACCAACGCTGGTTTGAATTTTTCTCGCTTTAGAAACGTGCCGACTTCCGCGCCCCATTCCAGTAGGCGTACGAGCGCAGATCGCTTCGATCAAGCGGCGACGAACCGGAGGAGCCGTTAGTTCTTCTTCAGGTAAATCGGTTTGCAATAAACTCATCGAGCACTTGATGTCGACGCCAACGGGACCTGGATAGATGTGTGAAGGTGATACCAGCACACAACCCACGGGTGCCCCATAACCTAAATGGGCATCTGGGTTAAGGACCACTTCAGAAACACCTGGAGCGAGGCGAGAGTTGACCGCTTGTTGCAAGCAGACATCATCGAACGTTTCACGGATGCGTTCGGTTCCGATGACGGTGATCGGAGAAACAGATTCACCCAAATCGAGTTTAGAAACCGCCTCATCGATCGCCTCGATGCGATTGCGCCAGTATCCCTTTTCTGCCTCAGCCATTGGTGCTCCTTTGTTCTACCGAGCGAGATTCATCTCATTGTTTCCATGTTATAACGTTCTTTCCACAGACATAGGAACCAGGAGAAGGGTTCAGTGTAGAGCGTGTGCAGCAGGCCCTTGACGGATAAGCTTTACAGGGCCATGGTTTTACTGCGCGTCGTGTTCACCGCACGAGGAGATTGGCATGCGTAGCACGCCGTGGAGAGACCTTGCTGTGGAGTGAGCTGGTCGTGGAGAGAGCTGGTCGTGGAGAGGTTTTGCGAGAAGGAGATGCGGCAGATGCCATACATCTACGACCTTCTTAGGAGATCATAGGTGACGATGGATACGGCGTTGGAGAGGTTGAGGCTGCGGGCTTCGGGGCGCATGGGGATGGAAATGGAGCTATCGCCATATTGCGTGTGGATGCTTGGCGGTAGTCCGGAGGATTCGCTGCCGAAGAGCACACAATCGCCACGCTGGAAGGCGCAGGCATGGTAAATTGTTTTGCCAAACTTGGTCACGATCCAGATACGTTTGGTGGCAAAACGAGCGGCGAACTCTTCCCAATGATCGACGACTTCCCAATCGAGATGTTGCCAATAGTCCATGCCGGCGCGACGAAGTTGTTTTTCGTCCAGTCGAAAGCCGAGAGGGCGGATGAGCCAGAGTTTGGCCCCGAGGGCGACGCAAGTGCGACCGATATTACCCGTGTTTTGCGGTATTTCCGGTTGAAACAAGGCGACGTGCAACCAAGGATCGGGACGCGAAGCGTTCCCCCCCTGCTCTGATTCGGGCTTGTCTGTCGGCTCAAAATTTTCCACGGGATCTCTTATTTAACGGGAATGTGGATCGATATCGGTTGGCATTTTAGCGACAAAAGGTCGATGAAAAAGGGCCGTCCACAAATCGATTGGGCTAAAATAGGATTGAAGGGAACAGCTAAAATCGGTTAAGACGAGGCAACGATTCAACCATGTATTGACTTGCCGCACGCGCCGATCGAAACTGACTCCTGTTGTCCTGGCCCTCGCTCTGAAAAATCATCAACAGAGCGACAAGTTGCAATTTCTGACTGGTGCGTAACGCAACTTCAACCTATTCAAAACTTTTCGACGATTGCCCCATGAAAATAGCTGTTACTTGTCCAGGATGTCTCTCGCGATTCGAAGTGAGTGAAAAATTCGCGGGCAAGACGGGACCATGCCCGAAATGCAAAAAAGAGATCACCGTTCCAGCACTTTCGGAACAAGTGGTCGTTCATGCGCCCGAAACGGAAGGGCCGAAAGATGCTAAAGGGACGCCGGTTCTTAAGCCGATTCGTCGTGTTGATGTCAAATTCAGTTGGCCAATTGCCGCTTTAGTGGGTGGCGTCAGTTTGGTTTTGTTATTCACGGCCATTGGAATTCGGTTTTCGTTCGCAGAACCACCAACCGTTTTGCTTGCCCTGACATCTATCGCCTTAGGGCCTCTATTGGCATACGCTGGTTATTTCTTTTTATATGAATCGGAATTGCAAGGTTACACTGGGAAAGAGGCTTGGGTTCGCTCGGCTGCTTGCGGTGGGATCTATGCGATAACCTGGGGGCTCTATTGGCTTATCCCCAAATATCTGCTGGAAGCCTTTTCGATGGCAGAGTATTCGCTCGTTACCGCTAGCGTTATGCTTCTCGCTATGATGGTTATTGGTTCGATCGCTGCCGTTCTCTTGTTAGAACTCGAGAACTTCGCAGGTGTTATGCACTATATGCTCTATTTGGCAGTTACTTTATTGTTGACCATCGTTGCGGGTACTCCTATCGCTCAACCCTTTGCCAAAGAAGGGCAAGCCACTTCGGCCAACGGTGGCAGTAAGAAACGAGCGGTGCAGGTGACTCCGTCAACGCCAGCTCCCACCAACAATAAACCTGCAGCGGCTACACCAGCCGCTACCAATCCAACGAAATAATCGAGATATGGATCGTCGAGATATTCCCGAATTGGGAGCGTTAGAAGAGCAACGACGCATCATTCGTTTGCCACCGGAAATCGACATCGCGGTCACTGCGCGGGTGATGCGTTTAATCGATACGATTCCCTTTCGGCGTTTGAAAAACATCAGCCAACTCGGTTTGGTCGCCTTGGTATACCCTGGTGCCAATCATTCACGCTGGGAACATTCGCTGGGTGTTTATCGCCTCGCCTTGAGGTTGCTCAATCGCCTTTCGACCGACGAACGTTTTTGTCAGTTGGTTAGCAATGAACAGGCGGAGTTGTTTTTGCTTGGCGCACTTTTGCATGACATTGGTCATTGGCC
>JBILTA010000652.1:0-3352 GCA_044371785.1 Pirellulaceae bacterium
AAGCAGACTCTTCGGCTGGTCATGTACAATTTTTTGCATCGCCGAATAGGGTGAATCCGCTTGAAATGGCGGAACACCCGCGATAAGCGTGTAAACCAAAGAGCCAAGCGAGAAAAGATCGGAGCGTGGATCACAAACGTCTCCCCTTACTTGCTCTGGTGCCATATAGAGAGGCGTACCGGCTATCATGCCGCTTCGAGTCATGCTGGCATCATCCGAGACGCGAACCAACCCGAAGTCGGCAACTCGGACCCGATCCACTCCGCGATCTAGCAAAATATTGGCTGGCTTTATGTCGCGATGCACAATGCCCGTATCATGCGCAGCTTCCAAGGCCAATGCGATCTGCTGTGTGATACGCAATACAGAGATCAGCTCCAACGGTCCCTGTTGTTTCAATCGCGATTCCAGCGTACCACCTGGAACATACTCCATGGCCAAGTAGGGAAGACCACGATGTTCATCCACTGCGTAGATCGGAACCACATGTTGATGCGCGACCGAAGCCATAGCGCGAGCTTCTAAGGAAAACCGCTGACGAGCAGATTGAATGGAGGCAAGTTCAGGTCGCAACACTTTCACTGCGACAGTTCGGCCCAACGCTGGATCCAACGCTTTGTAAACTGTTCCCATCCCGCCTCGACCAATAATCGCCTTCGCCTCAAAGGTTCCAATACGTCCCAGCGAATCCGGCAGATCCGAAGGACTTAAAATGGAAACATCTGCTGCCAATAATGCATCACTCGTCTCCTGGGACAACTCGTACGAAAACGGCTCGGCTTTGGTGGTGGAAACATTCTGAAGAAACGGCGTTTCTCCTGACTTCACCAATAACTGCTTCACTTGCTTTTCGATCTCATCGCCGCCAGCCTGAACCAAGAGCAACTGCTGACAATGTTCACACACCTCCAAATGCAGCTCGAACGCCTCCGTTTCAGCCGGAGTCAACTCGTTTCGCAAGAAGGGTAAGCAACGTTCATCATGACAACTCATTGTCGTTCCCCTTCTGCGTAAATCCTGATTGAAGTTGCCGCAATTCTTCAACGCGATTCTTGATGCTTAACAATACCCGCGACTTCACAGAGTAGATTGTCCCCAAGCGAACACCGAGCGATTCGGCCACCAACTTGGGCTCGCGTTCCTCAATCGTCGTCATCCAGAATATTCGCCAATGTTGTGGATTGACTTCTTTTTCCACATCCGCAATCGCCTCATAGAACCACCACTCTTGTTGCTCGTTGAGGGATGCCCCTTCGGCCCCATACATCGGCTCAGTAACTGCATCCAAGGGTGAACCGGTTCGATTGCGGAAGCGGATTGCCGCAAATGCTTGCCGACGAATGGTCTCCGACAACCAAGCCCGAAAACTCCCTTGATTCCCTGACGGCTGCCACTGCACCGCTTGTCGATGTACGGCCAACATCACTTCCTGTACAACGTCCAGAGCTTCATCTGGTCTCAAGCCACGACCTCGAGCTAATCGGAAAATGGCCGCCTGATAGCACTGCTCAAAACGCTGCCATGCGCTCGCATCTTCTGCATTGGCAAGCCTGCCAATCAAGCTAAATTGTGTATCTGGCCACAAACTCACGATTTCCGCTCCGTTTTACCCGTCATTATGGTGGTTCGTTCTTTGCCACCCAATAGTAAATGTCACGGCCACTCCCTTTCCTTGCACAAAACAAAAAAATTCTTCCAATCTCTCGCCAACCTCAGTGACTGCTTTCCCAGCTCCGTGCCCGCGAAGAAAAACGAACCCACAGGCCGCCGCATCTGAACGTTGGGAAAGACGAAAATTGCCCATGATTTAACCTGTTTTTTATCAAATAGACGAGCAAACTTTGCAAGCATTTGCAAGCATAACCATCGCTTGAGAATTCACCGACTTCAAAGCGAGAGATAAGCGTGACGCGTAGGACACTAGGATTTACCTTGGTTGAGTTGTTGGTGGTGATTGCCATCATCGGAATATTAGTGGGCTTGCTATTGCCAGCCGTTCAAGCCGCACGAGAATCAGCGAGAAGAATGAGCTGCCAGAACAACTTGAAACAACTCGGATTAGCACTCCACAACCATGAATCAGTGCGCAAGCAACTTCCGCCACTCGGTGATTATCAGAGCAATGGGGTCGCAGTTTACTGGAGTATGCAAACACGCTTACTCCCGTATGCTGAACAGGCGAATCTCCAGAATTTGATCGACTACTCTCGTCCGATAAGCCAGCAGCCTCATGTCGCCAAAGCTCGTGTCCCATTTTTGATTTGCCCCAGCGAGATCAATGATCGTGAGCGTCCCGATGGACCAACCTTCATTCACTATCCTTTGAGTTACGCTGCCAATACGGGTGAGTGGCACATCATGCAACCACCGCTTGGAAAAGGCTCAGGTGTGTTTGTGGTCAATCAAGCGATGCGATTGGCATCATTGACAGACGGAACAACCAATACACTCGGCATGAGTGAAGTGAAGGCTTTCACGCCCTATTTAAGAGATGGCGGTAATCCGGCAACAGCCGCTTGGGTTCCCAGCCAGCCCGGGGATATTGCGTTGTTTGGTGGCGAATTCAAGAGTGACTCTGGGCATACGGAATGGGTAGATGCCCGAACCCATCAAACGGGATTTACGACAACTTTCTCTCCCAATCAAATTGTTCCATACCAAAGTAATGGCATAACCTACGACATTGATTTCAATTCAATGCGGGAAGGAAGAAGCACGACTCTGCCCACCTATGCGGTTGTCACCAGTCGCAGTTATCATTCTGGCGGTGTAAATTCGCTGCTGATGGATGGGTCGGTACGATTTGTGGCCCAAACGATAGAGCGAAACGTTTGGAGGGCATTAGGAACCCGTGACTCGGGTGAAGTTATCGGAGAGTATTAAGACAGAAAATTCGAATACTTCATTCTTCCTTTTCTTTCTTGCCACTGTAGCTATCCAGAAAGTCGCTCAACTTGGCTGTCGCTGGATCATTCTCTAGACCTAAGTCATCGTTGAGCTTGCTATGATTCGTATCTCTGGCTCCAAACGAACTGACCGGAACATCAGCGTCAGTCAAACACTTCTCTAGCCGCTTGGCTTGTGCCGTAACGTCTGGGTGGCCCGCTACGTACAAAATTAAGAAGGGAGGAATTGACTTATCCCTTGCCACATGTGTGACCGCCGAGAAGTCGATATGCAGCTTGGGATCATTTCCAAACTTGACTCGATGTCCATTTTCGGGCAGCGGTAGGCCATGTAAGGTTTGTCTCATTTCGGCCGTCATTATCATCGCTGGAATGTCATAGGTGTCGCCGTCCACAGGCACACATCCACGCAGCGAAGTGAAAGGAACGCCGACCTTTTGCAAGTA
>JBILTA010000653.1:0-3342 GCA_044371785.1 Pirellulaceae bacterium
TCCATGAAAAGTACCGCCAGAACGGTCGCAAGACACTTTGCTTGCCTTTTCTCCGCTGGTTGCATCGATTCGCTCGTCCCAGTGGAGTGAAGTATACGCTGACGCAAGAGGACAAGATCCGCAATTATGTGCTCGGCTTTCAAGAACTAGGGCTCGATCTGCAGCCGATTCATGATCATTTCGCTCGTGAAGGGATGCGTGAAGAAACATGGGCTGCGATTGTAGCTGACCCGATCACTTTTCGAGTCGATACATCGAAACCGCTCCGGAGCAGTTCCGGACGGCCTGTGCTGCAACCACATCCACCGCATACTTTTGATCTCGACAGCACTTTCGATTGGCTCGCGCACCAGCCGCGTGACTTGAACGAGCACATGGC
This sequence comes from Pirellulaceae bacterium, assembly GCA_044371785.1. Lineage (GTDB taxonomy): Bacteria > Planctomycetota > Planctomycetia > Pirellulales > Pirellulaceae > JAFLCP01. The sequence continues at coordinate 380 of JBILTA010000653.1, forward strand.
GCTATTAAGACTCCTATCGTCGCGTTGTGAGCGAGTGGCTGAGATGACCAAACGTCGCGAGAGCTCGATTGCGCTCCTGGCGGGTAAACCGAAGTATTTGCTGAGCTACCAAGAAGAGAATGACGCCATCCTCGACCTTGGCCAGCGTTATAAGTCCTCCGAGACCACTTGGGATCTAAAGATCCAATCGCTCGATTCGATGCCGCTGCCCCGTGGTGAAACCGATATGCTCTTCATCGACACCCGCCACAATGCAGCTCGAGCGCGGCAGGAACTTGCTGCATGGGCTTTGCATGTTTCGCGATACATCGTGTTTCACGACACGGAGGCCAATGGAATACATGGCGACAACGGCGGTGAAGGCTTGATTGCTGCAATTCGCGAGTTGGTCGAGCAAGGGACCTGGTTCGTGGCGGGACATTATCCGAATCAGTATGGCCTGACCGTTCTCTCGCGTGACCCAGCCGATAAGCCACCGCGCAAGATTTGGTTATGGCCACCGGGCTATGGGCCCGGAACTGAGATGTTCGAGATGCTGCAAGAAATCGGCGTCACCGAGCGTCCCAATTGCTCGTGTAAATCTACCGCGCTGCAGATGGATCGCTGGGGCGTTGCGGGCTGTCGTGAAGAGCCCAATTTCAAATGGATCTTGGATCAAGTCAATCACAACGCAGTGAATTGGTCTTGGGCTGAGAAGTTTCAAATTGCTGCTACGGCTGCACTCGATACCAAGAACTGGAAACTCGCTTGGCGTTTGAATCCACTCGATTTGAATCGTTCGTTGATCGAAGAAGCGATCCGTCGCGCTGAAATGAAAGGGTATGAGTAATGCGATTTCTTTGTCTCTGTCCAACCTACAATCGTCCCTGGCGGCTGCTGGAAGAATCCCTCGTCTGTTTTCATTCGCAGGTTCATAAGGATGCTTTCCTACTGATTTACGACGACCTCGGTGCATTCCCCGAACAACGTCACGACAGCTGGGCGCTAATCTCGACCACCACCCGCGAATCCGGCATCGTCGAAAAATACAACCGCATGCTCGAGCTCGCACAACAGTTCGGTCCCTTCGATGCAATTGCTCTATGGGATGACGATGACATCTACCTCCCCAACCATCTCCACTACCACGCGCAAGTACTCAAAGACTACGAACTGAGTTATCCCAGCCACGTCTACAGCACCTACACCGGCCAACGTCTTATCGAACCCAGCGGCGGCAGATTCTGGGCATCACTGGCGATTCGGTACGACACATTCGTGCTAACAGGCGGATTTATGCGGACCAGAAGAGCGGATTTTGATCAGCAGAGTCTCGGGAAGTGGCTCCGGGATTGTTCATTCGCAGACCCAAATCGATTTGGTGACCCAACGTACGTTTTTCGGTGGAGCGATACGGGCTGTCAGCATAGTCAAACGCTGATGCAATCCGCCAAAGATGAAAACTGGTACTCTGCCAACATAGCAAGCATCTAGCCTACAACCATCGTCGCTCTGCATTCACTGAACAATTCATTACCCCAATAGTGAATCCAAGAACTCCCTGACTGCGACCACGCTTTCATCATTTCCCATTCCTTGAAAACGAACTCTCTGTTGCTGAACCATTTCGCGAGTTTCGTCGTTTTTGTTTACCAAAAACATCGCAGCAGCACGATACAATGGGGATCGGATTAACGGAACCATTTCTTCGAGACTCCTAATTTGGTCTAAGTAAGGTACCGCAAACTGCACTAGGAGTGGTCTCACTGTGCGCTGATAGCGATTTCGGAAATTTTCCTCTGATTTGCAATTAAACTGTTCTTGGCTATGGCCAACTCCCTTACTCGATAAATAGCAGAATGAGTCCGTTGGTACGCCCAATTCATCTGGGAAATCCGTTGTGAAGAGAGGTTCCAGCGACTCGCAACAGGGAAACACTTTCACGTCGTACCACGCCCCGCGAGTTCCCAGATCGGGCATTATGACATGCCATATCCCATTTCCGCTCGCACGATAGAATGTACATGTGTTTGATTTTTCACAACTGAACCCCAGCGGTGCCAACGTCTCCGAAAATAGTTCTCTCGCAAGTTTATCAAATGCCTTAGGTGTCATTTTTATCTCTTTCGGAATATCTCTTGAGCGTTAGCTCCGAACCGTCTAAAAAATTCTAGTTGTCGCAATTTGGAAATGAAAACTATGATACCACCGTGCGTCTTCAGGTCAAAGATAAGTAAGACTGTAGAATCTAGGACATCAGTAACTTTTACATCCGCACCAATGGCCCCCTTGGCTCTTCGAGAAACTAATTTCCCAGCCGCGTTACGAAATTCCTCCACCTCAACTTTAATAGAGCTACCATTATCGTCAAGCCATCGAGCTAGTCGTTTATTCAACCGTTCAAAGTATAAATGAGCACGCGTCCCAAACGCTTGGCTTCCCGACGATATCCTACCTTTCGCGGCAGCACGGCGAGCTAATTCGACTGCCAAATCGGCATTATCTTCAATCGTATCAACCACATCCGTGATTGTTACCTTTGTATTTTCTGGCGCCTCGTCCACCAATTCCTTCAGCGCACTTTTCGGAACGTCTGGTGCATCAACGTTTTTGGGAACTGGGACATTGTCAACTACATCCTCTACTTTATCAAGAACATCCTCTACTTCGCCAGCGACTTTTCTTGCGACATTCGCTGCTTGACTTGTAGTGGAAGTTGCAGCCCCAGTAGTTCCCGCTGCGCCAGCGGTCTGAGCAGCTTTGGTCGCACCAAATAGCGTTCGTAGATATGTACTGGCTCCTGCGTTGGCTCCGGTTGTCGCCCAAAGTATCGCAACATTCCCCAATAACTTGCCACTTGTTTCCGGATTGGATGTCAAATCATCTAGGTAATCAATCGATGCATTACCTACCATTTGTAGCGTTCCAACAGGATCTGCAATAAATCTCTGCTCGAGCGACTTCAGCGCAATTGCAAGTTCAGT
>JBILTA010000120.1:0-10725 GCA_044371785.1 Pirellulaceae bacterium
AAAAGGCTTTGCGCGGATTGGAAGTAGGAGCCTTTGGGTTCGGTTGCGACGGTAAAGATCTGTGGGGCACTGATCGACAACCTGATGACGAGACGATTCGTAGCAAGTTGGCTGTTCCGAACGCAGAACGTGTTTTTTATCTGCGTTACGCTATCAAGGGTGGAATGTCTCTCGAAGAAATCTACCGAATCACGGCGATCGATCCATGGTTCTTGGATCAGCTTAAACAGATTGTCGAACTTGAAGATGAGATTCTTGCGGTCGGATCTTTGGATGCGGCATCAAAAGAGATTCTGCTGAAAGCTAAACGTTGCGGATTTTCCGACAGGCAATTGGCGAAGCTTCTCGGAAGTGACGAAATGGAAGTTCGTCAACGCCGCAAAGAAGTGGGAGTCAAAGCAACCTTTAAGTCGGTCGATACTTGCGCGGCTGAATTCGAAGCCTACACACCGTATTTCTACAGTACCTACGAAACGGAAGATGAAACCCCCGCGCAGGTCGTTGGCAAAAAACGGATCATGATCTTGGGTGGTGGTCCCAACCGAATCGGCCAGGGTATCGAATTTGATTATTGTTGCTGTCACGCGAGTTTTGCACTGCGTGAAATGGGCATCCAATCCGTCATGGTCAATAGTAATCCCGAGACGGTTAGCACCGACTACGATACTAGCGACTTGTTGTTTTTCGAGCCGCTCACCACGGAAGATGTTCTCAATATTTGCGATCAAATCAAGCCCGATGGTGTGATCGTGCAGTTTGGCGGTCAAACACCACTGAACTTGGCTCGCGCATTACATAGTGCGGGTGTTCCCATCATTGGCACATCCGTTGATACGATTGATGCAGCCGAAGATCGTGAGAAATTCCAGCAATTGCTCATTGAGTTAAATCTCAAGCAGCCAGCCAATGCGATTGCTCGGACAATGGATCAAGCCCGGAAGGAAGCACAAAAAGTGGGCTTCCCATCCTTGGTTCGCCCTAGTTTCGTACTGGGTGGTCGAGCCATGGAAATTTGCTACGACCAGAGCCAGTTCGAACGATTTGTGGCTGAAGCGTTTGTGGTAGCTCAAGGGCAGCCTGTATTGATCGATCGCTTCCTTGAAGATGCAACGGAAGTGGACGTCGATGCGCTTTCGGATGGCGAAAACGTGGTAATTATGGGGATCATGGAGCACATCGAAGAAGCTGGAGTTCATTCCGGTGATTCGGCTTGCTGCATTCCACCATTCAGTTTGACTCAAGATGTATTACATGACATTCGCAGCGCAACCATCTCGATGGCTAAACGCTTGCATGTGGTAGGGTTGATGAACGTACAATTCGCTGTCAAGTTCGAAGATGGCAAGATGAATGTGTATGTTTTGGAAGTAAATCCCCGAGCCAGCCGCACCGTGCCGTTTGTGGCCAAAGCGACTGGGGTGCCTGTTGCGAAGCTGGCAGCCAAGGTAATGGCTGGAATGACCTTGAAAGAATTGGGCGTTGAAAGTGAACCCATTCCGCGTCATGTGTCCATTAAAGAAAGTGTGTTCCCATTCCGTAAGTTCGCAGGAGTTGATATCGTCCTCGGTCCTGAAATGCGCAGTACTGGCGAAGTGATGGGAGTGAGTGAACGATTCTCTATAGCATTTGCGAAGAGCCAATTAGCCGCTGGGGTGGTTCTGCCGGTTGATGGTAACGTTTTTATTAGCTTGGCAAGCCGTCAACGCGGTGGAGTCGAGGAATTGGCTAAATCATTGCATCAATTGGGTTACAAATTGCTCGCTACGTCGGGGACTGCCGCGGAAATAGAACGCTGTGGTGTACCGGTTGAACGGGTGAAGAAACTAGCGGAAGGTCATCCCAATTTGGTGGACTATCTTAAGAATGGTGAAGTGCAACTAATCATCAATACGCCTAGTGGAAAAGGGGCACGTACCGATGAAGGTCGCATTCGTGCTGCTGCCGTCCAACATGGTGTGCCTTGCATCACCACTCTTGCCGCCGCAGGAGCGGCTATTCGCGCGATGGAAGCACTTCGGCATGAAGAGTTGACCGTGCTCTCTCTCCAAGAGCGGTTTGCCTGATGCACAATCGTTAAATTCAACATAACTCGGAATGGTATTTTGATCCGATTGCCAAGCGGTGTGAGTTTGACTCGCACCGCTTTTTTTCTTAGGTGCTTCCTGCGAAATGCCCCTAATTTTCGTGCAAAATCGCTCAGTTTATTTGCCTCTCCCCCAATGTGAACTACTTTTTAAACGAGTTGTAGAAGAAATGGATATTGTCGGCCGCTAGAAGCTTCGCGGCGTCATTGTCCGAATATGAATGCAAATGAATTGGAGTTTTTGGCATGTCCCTTGTGAGCGACATTCGTGATCTAGAGGAAGTTTTGGCAAATGCACAACTTCCTGCGTTACCGCAGAGTGCGATCAAGTTGTTGGAGCTATCGAAAGATCCGGCTAATGGACCTGCGGATTATGCCAAGCCAATTGAGTCCGATGCGGGACTAATGAGTCAAGTTCTGCGATTCGTGAATTCGTCCTATTTTGGATTCTCGAGAGAAATCGCCTGTGTTCAACAAGCGATTACCCTGGTTGGTGTGCGTACCGTTAAGAATTTTGCGCTGTGGAATGCGGTATTCAGCGTTGTTCCTAATCCAACGTTTGGGCCATTCGATTTAAAGAACCTTTGGCAAGACTCTTTGCGTCGTGCAGTTTTCGCACGGTTACTCGGACGACTTCTGAAATTACATAACGCGGAAGACTTGTTTGCCGCAGCTCTTTTGCAAGACATCGCAATCCCCATGTTGCTCAAGAGTCTACCGGAACAATATGAAAATTTGATTCGTCGACGAACAGAAGACAAAATGAGGCTTTCGTCGCTGGAACGCGAAACGTTTGGTTGGGATCATGCCGAGGCTGCCGCCGCTTTGGTTCGTAGTTGGCATCTGCCCGAAGAATTCGCTGTTCTGATCGAGCGCCATCCTAGTTTGGAGGAATTGCTCGGTTGTAATCCGCCCAAATTAGACGCGTCTTGTGTGGCATTGGCCGCTTTGTTGCCAGCGTGCAAAGATGAAGACTGGAGCGAATTGAATGAGTTCATCAGTGGACTGGAAAAGCTCGCGCCTGGGTCATCGGATAGATTGAGCGAGTTTTTGGAGCTGACCGACAAACAGTTCACCGACTTCGCCCCGATGTTGAAGCTCCCCTGCCCTCCTACTTCACTAGTGGCTGCAATGAAGGCCCAACAAGAGTCTGAAAACAACGGATAACGCTCAATGTGAACTTGCCTTTCAGGCAACTCCAGGCCAGCTATAGAGCTCCGAGCTTTGTAGCTGGCTTTTATTGCGCAGAAAATGTCACTCTTTGTTCGCTGCGTAATATTCCGCAAATTGCAATGTCCAAGTATCGATGAGTTGCTTGAACTGATCGATATTTACCTCGGCGACAGGCTCAAAATAGGAGCGGCTTAACGCCTCGCGATTACTGATCGTACCGCGACAGCGAAGTTCGAGAATAAAGTAGCCCGTGACAGGCTTAACGGTGATTTCTAACCGACTATAGCGACTTGTCTTGGAGCCCCCTTTCAGCCGAAGTTCATCACTCCATGCGGCCGCTCCCCACCCATTGGCACCAAAGACGCTTTCATAACGAAAGCCGGGTAAATGATCTGCGAGTCTTGCCACCACACGTTCAATATGATCCGAAATCGTGAGACGGTACTTCGAGTGCAAGTTCTTCAGTTCATCTTCGGTTGCCTGTTTGGCAGCTTCAGCCTGTTTCTTGTCTTCGGAACGCTGTTGTCCTCGATGCAGAGCGTTCTTCAGTCGATCGTCAAAATCACTCATTGGCTTTACTTGCAACAGTATTTCCTGCTTCCAGGAAATCACTCTGGAGAATTTGTGTTGGTTTCGCTCGAGTCAGTCCCATTTTCGCCGCTTGGGGAGGTAGGGCCTGGCTGCGGATCCTTCTGGGTTTGGTAGAACTGCATCAAGTCCGAGAAAGAGCGTAACGGTTCACGACCTTTCTGCATAGCTTCCGTAATCTTCGCTGCTGGTTTCGAGCTACGATCCACTTTCGGCTTGGTAGCTTGTCGCACTTCTTCCATTTCGCCAACGGACTCTTCAGCCCGTCGAGGTTTACCTGCTCCTCGACCGCGTGCTCCACCGCCGCGATAACTATCATTGCGTGGACCACCACCACGGTTGCCGCCATCACGAGGGCCATTACCGCGTGGTGCGCCTTCGCGCTGGCCCGCTTCACGAGGCCCGCTATCGCGTCCGCGAGGACCACGATTGTCTCCTCCTTGGCCACCTCTTGGTGGACGCTGGCCTTGGCTTCTGCCGCCTTGGCCCCTGCCACCTGGACCAGCACTATCACCTTCACCTGCCCGATGTGGACGAGGTTGAGCGGCCTCACTTCCAGGTGCGATTGCAGACAGACTGATACGCTTCTTTTCGCGATCGATAGAAACCACCCATACTCGGATCAAGTCCCCGATTTGAACAAATTGATGTGGGTCTTCGACATAACCAGGGGCTAATCGCGAAACGTGAATTAAGCCTTGGCAATCAATTCCCAAATCAGCAAAGGCACCAAAATCCGCTAAGCCGACAATCACTCCCCACAGGGACATGCCAGGTTGCAAATCATCGAGCTTGGGCACTTTGGTCCATAACGGAATCAGTGGCTGTACCAAACGACGGTCTTCGAACGGAGCCTGTAGAATACGCGAAATTCTCTTAAGTTTTTCACGCCCTACCTGCCAGCTCTTGGCATGTTTCTCAATGTCAAGATTATTGATGGTCACCGCAGGTGCAGATTCGGTTTCCGGCTGAACAGCTTCTGTCGCATCCGATGAAGCATCTATGCTGGGTTTTGCTTCCGTCGTCAAATTGCTATTTGATTCTGCAGCCGCATTTTCATCCAAACCGGCAGTTGATTCTGCGTTCTCGGTTACAGCAGCGATGGATTCGTCACTTGAAACCGTGTTACTTGGAGCTGAGGTTGAATCTGCGTTATCTGTGACAGCATTGTCGCCAGAGGTAGATTCTGCAGTTGCAGCTGGAACTTCCTCTGCGGTATTTGCCATTCCCGCTGTTGTACCGGTGGGAGCCGACCAACCCTCTGGATGAGCAGGTGGCAGGTTTAGTCCTAGAGCAGCAGCGAGTCTTGCGGCTAAGTGGTAATCATCTGGATGGATAGTGGTACCATCGAGAGAATTTGAGCTGTTAAAAATTCTCAAGAAGCCAATTGCCTGGCGGCTTTGTTGCGCTGGCCAGTGGGCAGCCAACGCTTCCAGAAGTTGGGCTCGGCTAGTAAGTTCACCCTTATTACGCAATTCGACAATCGCTGTCGCGATGTCAGATGTTACACCCGGAATACGTTGAAGAGCGGACTCGGACGCGTGTAAAACATCGATACCATCTGATGCCATCGTTGCGGAAACAACTTCATTCAAAGTTGAACGCAATCGGTCTGTTGAAAGCTCGCCCTGGTAACTGCCAAGACGAAGCCGGGCAACGTCAATTTTCAAAATCTCATGACGCGAATCTTGAATGCGTCGAGCTAGCCAAACTGCGCTGCGGTGCCGGCGACTGAAGCGTCCCAATTCATCCGAAGCAATTTTGGTTGACGCATAAGCATCGGCACCCGTTCGGTCAATCAAACTGAAGCGAACGGAACCTGGCGTGCTTTGTTCAAGCAATTCCGCTAGTGCGGGCATCAGCGATCGACGAGCTGGACCGTTCGATAGAACGATTAAGCTCACGCGATACTTGTGGACCAATTCACCGATTTTGGTAACGACCGACGACTTATTCTCGGCTTTGCCGCCTTGGCATGGAACTTCATCGATGGCTAGCACATTGCCTCTTGGGCAAATAATCGCCAAAGGCGCCATCTTTGGGCCAACAGCATCGATACACAATATTCGATGACCGCGAAGTGGACGTTGAGTGATAAATGTCGAAAAATGATCGCCCGCTTGTAGCAACAGTTTTTCGTGCGCTTGATCTTCTAATTCAGCTAAAACATCTTGTTCGATTCGAGGCAACACGACTCTTCCAAGAGCTTCACTGGCAACTTCATCCATCCAACCGGTCAATGGATGTTGAGCTGGCACTAGTGATTCTGTTGCCATCAAGACCAGACCAGCACGATCATAATCGAGACCGGTTTTGATCAGTTGTGTACGTTGCCCGCGAGCCAGCATTACAACCTGATAGCTGGAAAGTTTGTGCAATGGCTTTTTCAGACCGTCGTAGGGCTGCAACATCGATTGCAGCCAGCGGCGTCGGCGTTGTCGAGGAGTTAGACGAACTTCGGCTTTACCCTTTTTCCCCTTTTCCGCTTGAGGAACAGGAACGCTAACGCTTTCGGCTACCACCGACTCGGAAGTCGCTGTTTCGGTCGTAGCAGTAGTTCCATCTTCAGCAACTGCTAAAGTTTCTGCTTCCGATTCGACTTCATGATCCTCATCTGCGTGTGGCAAAAGATCTTCCGTCAGCTCATCGCCAGCGGTAGCTACTTCAGGAAGCTTATGTTCTTCATGCTGTTCGGCTGCAACTGCCGCCGCAATCGATGCAGCCGACGTTGATACAGCCGTGACACTTTCTAGTTTGGTCGGAGTGCTTACTTCGTCTTTTATGAGTTCAGCAACCAGGACTCCCTTTTTGGAAATCTGGCGCCGAAGCTTGGTGAGCAAAGTTGGGTTTTCGCTCAGTTTCAATACGATCAAATGGCGAACTTGGCCGAGAATTGCCTCGACTTGTGCCGCTTCGATACCAAATTTAGCGATTACCCAGTCGTGCAAGTTCTCAACTGTAGGCGCATCACCGGCTTGCAAAGCATCCAAGATTTTCGCGGCCTGCGGATGTCGTTCCGCAAACGAAAATGAATTTTTCTTGGAATGCAGCGGACGAAGAAGCCGGTCAATCTCACGAGCCGATCGAGCATCTTGCACTGCTTTATCAAGGCCCGGAATCTTTTGAGAGGAACGATCAATTTCCTCAACGGCCTTTTTCTGCGCAGTAAAGAGCGCAGTCTGGCGTTCCAGTATTCCCTTTAACTGCCAGAGTGTCTTTTCAGGTAGATTCCCCGACTCATCAGCACGAAAACTGCTGATAAATGGGGGCTGATACCCTTGTGACAATAGTTCAACTGCAACACGCAGTTGGTCTGGTGATAATTGTAACTCAGTCGCGATAGTTGACAGATCGATCATGGTCACGATCTTACTAGAACCTCAGCGCTAACAGCATTCTTGCCTGATAACGCTCAAAAAAAGCATGCGTTTGAAAGACGGAAAAGCCTGCAGGAAGCCGGGAATCTAAGGGAGGGGCAAGGGCTTGTCAAGCGTTTAGGGGTTTTGCATGCAAATAATGTTCAGTAATCAAAAAGCGATAAAATCAGAAGAAGTCTCCCGAAAGACTTAATCCGCAAGCTCTTCTTAACCGATACATCTTGACAACCGGGCTCGCGGTGCGCTCGCAAGAAGCGTTTGAGCATTGCGAACCGGCGGAAATCCCCTAAGACGGAGGGTGGGACTGTGCTATTTGGGCCAGTTTCTCCTCGCTCCAATTGAGTTTCATCCCAGCAAGGGATGAAAATAAAGTAACACCAAGCCAAGGATGGCCCATGTCACAGCCAAAATTGAAGATCTTTCGTCCCGAAGAATTATTGGAAATCGAAGGCGAGGGGAACTCGCAGCCCCATTATTCTGAAATGATACTCGAGGGGGTTTTCGATCCTGTGCGTATTGCGGCTGGCGATTTTTTTCATCTCATACACGATGCGATCAGCAGCAAGCGGGCTTGGTTGCAAGACTTCGAAGATGATGCCATGGTGATCTCGCGGGATTTTTACGAGGTGTTGTTGGCGTACCAGCGAATGGTAGAAAAGCGAGCGGCGTAGTATACGTGAGGGGCGACGCAGCGCTGTGGAGTTGATGAAAGCTTGTGTTGTGACGCAGCAAAGAGATTTTCGTCACCTCCATTGGCGGTTCAACTTGTAGAGTAAAAAAATGGACCAGGGTGAAGAATTATTTGGCAACAACTCGTCCAGGCAACCACCAGAGTCTTTCGGTGAAAACGAACTGGCACGGCCCCTGCCAGCCGATGAGTCGCCTGAAAGGGATCAGAAAGACGAGTTGTTGGCGACCATGGAGCAGACTATCGAGCGTTTACGCAATGATGGTACCTCTGTGGGTGACTTGAAAATCTTAAGCCGCACATTGCGAGAACTCCGCTACGCATTGAAAGTTTTTGGTCCCTATCGACGACGAAGAAAAATTACCATCTTCGGATCCGCTCGAACCAAGCCCGACGCGCCCGCATATCAACAGGGTGTCGAACTTGGAAAGCAAATGGCCACCCACGGTTGGATGTTGATCACCGGCGCTGGTGGTGGGATTATGGAGGCAGGGCACCGAGGAGCTGGTCGCGAATTGTCGATGGGGCTCAATATTAAGCTCCCTTTCGAGCAAAGTGCAAATCCATATATTGACGGCGACCCGAAGCTCGTCACGCTCAGATATTTCTTCACTCGTAAGCTGATGTTTGTTAAGGAATGCAGTGCTGTCTGCTGTCTTCCTGGCGGCTTTGGAACTTTAGACGAAACTCTCGAAGTTTTGACCCTCTTGCAAACCGGCAAACAACAGATGTTGCCATTGGTTCTGCTCGACCAACCGGGTGGAACATTCTGGAAAACGTTTCATGAGTTTGTGCTCAAAGATCTGCTCTCAAATAAATTGATCAGTCCGGAAGATCTCAGTCTTTACCTCATCACGGATCGAGTTGAAGAAGCGGTACAGTGTATTCTTAACTTTTATTCCAACTACCATAGTATGCGGTACGTTCGGGAGTTGCTCGTGTTGCGTCTAATGCGCCCGCTATCTACGGAGTCGCTAGAGCGTTTAAATCGAGATTTTGCTGACATTATCGTCTCAGGGCAGATGGAGCTACGAGGGGCTTTGCCCGAAGAGGATGGGGAGCCCGAATTGGCTGATCTGCCTCGTTTGGTGTTCCACTTCCAGCGCGTGCATATAGGGCGTCTGCGACAGCTCATCGACGAGTTGAATCGCGTCTAGAATTCCTTGAGTTCCAAGGCTCTAGGGGGTGGGCAGAATTCTACCGTTCGGTATGTTTTAAGTTCGCTAAGAGCACTACCCTGACTGCCAACTGGAGTACAACCATGGAACTATGGCCTGCCATCGATTTGCTGGGAGGAAAATGTGTCCGATTGCAGCAGGGCGATTATCAGCGCGAGACGGTTTTCGGTGAGGATCCGGTTGCCATCGCGAAACAATGGCGAGATCAGGGAGCCGAGTACCTTCATCTAGTGGATTTGGATGGGGCCAAGTCGGGCAATCTGGTCAATGAAGCTGTGATTCGCCGGATCGCCAACGAGATGGACATCCCTGTGCAGTTGGGTGGTGGGGTGCGTGATGAATTTACCATCACACGATTGTTGAGTCTTGGGTTATCTCGATTGGTACTTGGTACGGCCGCTTTGAAGAACCAAGATTGGTTTGTGGCAATGTGCGAAAAGTATCCTCGCCATCTGGTATTGGGAATCGATGCGAGGAATGGAATGGTGGCGACTGAAGGGTGGTTGGCTACGTCGACAACTCCAGCCGTTGAGTTAGCAACAGCTTTAGAGCAGCGAACCTCTAATATGGCCGCCATTGTCTATACCGACATTGCTCGTGATGGAATGCTTACTGGTCCCAATTATGAATCGATTCAGCAGTTGTTGGAGGTGGTTAAGACCCCAGTAATTGCATCGGGTGGTGTGGGTGTATTGGCGGATGTCGTTCAACTTCGCGACTCCGGTGTTGCGGGATGCATCATCGGTCGAGCCCTTTACGAAAATCGATTTCGCCTCGACGAAGCCCTGCGGGCAGTTAAGCAGTAGCCCACGTAGACGATCCTCTCCGGGAATCGTCCAAGAGATACGTCACGAGATCAATGTCCAAATGAATAGGGTAATGCTTCGCATCGCCTTTTCCTTCTCTTTCAAGTTTTGGGGCCACAAGTTTTGGGGCCACAAGTTTTGGGCAACGTACTTTTTCGGTGGGGAATTGGGTGGCGTTAGGGTTTCTTCTCTTCCGCCTTAGTTTCCGCAGGAAGTTGCAGCCACTGAGCGAAGGCATTCTTCTGCTCGGCAGTTGGTTCTTTCGTTGGTTCCAGCTTCCAGTTGGTGGCAGGTTTGATCGCTAATCGGACTGGAACTCGGATCAGCTTGCCGCGACGAGAGATAAGAGCCTCGATTTCATCGTCAGGTTGGTAATGGGATAGCCGATCATTCCAATCATTGCCGATACGAAAGTTATTAATTGCGATCCACTCATCGTCGACATTCAGGCCCGCTTTATGGGCTGGGCTATCGCGTTGAATGCGTTTGATCATCAGGCGACCATCTGTAACGGAAGCGTCCGCGCCAAAATAAACCTCTTGTTTCTCGTCTGGTGAAGGTGTTTTCGGTTGTTTGAATTGCAAGCCATATGCGCTGAACAGCGGGGAGTAATCGAGTTCATCGGTTGTATGAATGCAGTTCTCCAACCATGAAACGACTTCTGCTCCAGCGATATCGGCCACGATTTTGTTGAAGTCCGCTTGTGTGTAACCAGACTCTAGGTGATCCTGCCAAAGACGACGCATAACATCGTCAAGCGAACGCTGACCGCCGGTCTTGATGCGAATCTGGGCATCGAGAAGCGCTGCGACAACTGCCCCTTTGACATAGT
>JBILTA010000121.1:0-10721 GCA_044371785.1 Pirellulaceae bacterium
CATAGCGACTGGGAGAGCCACTTTGAGTAATGTACCCCTGGAATTAATCCAGCAATGCCTCCGCGGAGAGAACACCGCCATGGTCCAATTGGTCCAGGTGTTCCATCCGTTAGTATTTGCTGTTTGCTACAAGATGCTTGGCCATCGTCACGATGCCGAGGATGCAGTTCAGGAAACGTTCGCTAGAGTCTTTCGGCATTTGGATAACTGGGACCAAACGCGTCCTTTCGAGCCGTGGCTTCTGACCATCGCTGGCAACCGATGTCGCACGATGCTGGCTCGCAGAAAGCGGATCCCGAATACCGATGAGCAAGGATTTTTCACGTCTCAAGTTGCGGCCCAACAGGATAACTCGCAACATTTGCGTGAAGAGTTAGAACTTGCCCTAACCACGTTACGCCCTGAATACCGAGAAGCATTTTTATTGTTCCATCGTGATCAGCTCTGTTATCAGGACATTGCAGATCGACTGGGAGTTCCGTTGGGAACGATTAAGACTTGGGTTCATCGGGCACGCATACAAATTATTCGCGAGTTACAAGAACGCGAAGCCTTGGAGCCTACACGACATGCGGTGTGATCAGTTTGAAAAACTCTGGCAACAGCGACTTGATGCGGGTGAAGACCCGCGTCTGGATGAGCAATTAGTTGCTCATTCGTTGAGTTGTTCCGAGTGCAACGAACTGCTGGAAGGCTCCGAGTACCTCTTGTCGATGCCGACTCTCTTTGCGGACAAGACTCTTCCCCCTGTCATGGCTCAAACGGTCGAGGTGATTGAGCCCGTTACGTTGGCTTCAGCCCCAACCTATCGAGATCATTCAGCGCGCTGGCCTAATGTGGCTGCAGCTTTAGTGGCGATCGTCGCTCTTACCTTGTGGGGACGCGTATGGATGGGCCTAGCTGATCCACAGCACACGGTTGCATCGGCTCACCGAGCTGTAGAAGATTCGATTGCAGGAGCGAATTCGGTGCGAGCTGCGGCGGCTGCTCCAACCCCAGAAGAAGTTGCACCTTGGGTACCATCTCCATTGCAACTTGCGTTGCGAGCCCGGGAAACTCGATATTTGCTGGATAACACGGATCCGTTGGTACTCAACGGTTGGCGAGCTGCCATTTGGGAACATTCGCCCAATTCACCTCAGTTCTGGGTTCAGGGTCTTGAGCCTCTGACGACCTCTTGGGAAATCGCCGTGCAAATGATTCGCAGCGCGATTCCGTTGAATTGGTCGAACCCCGACGATAACCCCTACGGCCTCTGGCTCTCGCCGCTGCGTTAGGTAATGTTGGCCATCGCTTTAGTAGGTCTGTGGCACGTCTAGGCGGAATGTCTAGGCGGTATGTCTAGGCGGAACGAATACCCTAAAACTGCTGCCAAGCCGTCGGCGAATCGATACAGACGCTATGTCCGGACCTTTCGTAAGGCAAATCAACGCCGGATTGGACCCTAGCGGTAATTGAGGGCTATAATCTGGGAATGTAGCCGTTTGAGTGCGCGTTCACCGACGCAGCGCTGCCGCTAACCCCAAGCACCCGAATCCCAATCCATGGCTCAGCTTCGCTTAATGCGTTCCACCTATCTTTGGGCGTTCAGCCTTCTCTTCGTCGTTTTGTCGGCCGTACCTGCGTATAGCCAACAGCGCTTCCTGGTCACCATGCAAAGCGGAATGCAAATTGGGCCAGGTATGATTTCTGAAATCCCGACCATCGATGGTGGAGCTTTCAAGCAAGAACGAAGTGGGGATGGGCTCAGCAAGCCCATCCTTCTTATCGACGATGAGCTCCGCAAAACGTATATCGCGAAAGCCCAAGTACTCGCCTCGACACCCTTCGAGATACGGCCAGAGAAGATTGATATTCCACAAATTGTGGCGCCGGATCGAGCCGCTCAGATGGTGAGTGTGGGACGTTTGACGAACGTCTCTCCCTTTAATTCTTTCGGTCGGCGTTTAGTCACGGTGGGGACCCCCTTGGGCCCACGTGACATTCATCAAGGCATTACCGAAATCAACCCCATCTATCTTCGTGTCGAGGGACTGCGTACCGAAACACCCACACGGTGGGACATGCGTATGTCGACGAAAGCCATCACGCATGCCGAACTCGATGATATTCTGCGACATCAACTCGATATGACCAAACCTCAATCATGGTTCAGTATCGTGCGTCTTTATTCACAAGCAGAACGTTATCGCGAAGCTCGTGATACACTTGCGGAAGCGATCGTTCGTCTTTCAGAAAGCAATCCCAATGAAGTCGAAGCGATGCGAGCGGAACTAAAACGCTTGGATCAACAATTTGCGGGCCAGATGTTTCGAGAAGTGGAATTGCGACTCGATTCAGGTCAGCCGCAACTTGCATCGGGTATCATACAGAACTTTCCGCTCGATCAGTTGGCCTTAGAAACACAACTGAAAGCTCAAGACCGCATCGCCGAACTGCAACGCCGACAAACACAAGTCACCGAACTGGTCGCCGCGCTTGAAAGCTTACGCAAAGAACTGGGCGATAACCAAAAGGCCGCCGTGCTTGTCGAGGTCGTGGACGAAATCGCTAAGAATCTGTCGCTTAATACGGTCGATCGGCTCGCCGATTTCGCGCGGCTGAAAGATGATAAGACACTCAGCCCCGACCAACGCGTTTCGTTGGCCATTAGCGGTTGGTTTCTAGGGGCGGGCGCTGCAGTTGATAACTTGGCGGTTGCTTCGTCATTATTCGAAACACGACGATTGATTCGTGATTATCTACTTTCGACCAACGATAATCAGCGACAAGGCATTCTCGCCAAATTGAAAACACTCGAAAGTGGAAACGCCAAATATGTGGCATCAATCTTGGCATTGATGACACCTCCCCTCCCCTTGCCAGATCGAGTCGAAACGGATCCAGCAGGTTTGTTTCGTGTCGAGATTCCAGATGGTGAAGGGAAGCCGATACGTTATTTAATTCAACTGCCCCCTGAATACGATCCCAACCGCAAGTATCCTTGTGTGGTCGCGATGCAATCGTTTGGGATTAGCCCAGACGCCATGGTCGATTGGTGGGCAGGTCCGTATGCGGAAGCCATACAAGGTCGCGGCGGCCCCGCTAGTCGTTATGGCTACATTGTCATTGCACCTGAATGGATTACGGAGGATCAAGTTGAATATCGCTACACCGAGCAAGAACATCATAGGGTGTTGAAGGCATTTCGAGATGCTCAACGTCGGACTTCAATCAACACCGATCGTGTTTTTCTGTCGGGTCATGCAGTGGGTGGCAATGCGGCTTGGGACATTGCCTTGGCTCATCCAGATCTATGGGCTGGTGTGATTGTTGTTGCGGGGAACGCAGGCAAGTACTTACAACGCTATCGCGATAATGCCAAAACCGTTCCGCTTTATTTTGTTTTCGGTGAACTCGATGGAACGCCCTTTACGGTATCGGGCACGGAGTTGAACGAGTATGTCACCAGTCGTTTTTATGATTCCATGGTGGTCAGCTATCGTGGACGTGGAGCGGGGCATTTCCAGGAAGAGATCGACCGTATTATTCAGTGGATGAACTTGACCAGTCATGCGCGTAAACCATTTCCGCAGAGCATTGCGGTCTCAGCCAATCGCGTCAGCGACCGGTTCTTCTGGTGGCTGGAAGCCGACCAGCTGAATCCAGGTGTAACCCAGCATCCGTTGTTGTATGAGAAGAACAATGCGAATCAGGGAAAGATCGAAGCAAACATTCTTGATCCGGCCGCAAATGGATTACGAGTGATCAAGATGCCAGCGAAAAAGTATACCGTATGGTTGCACCCTGATATGGTTGACTTCAATCGGCCTGTGCGCGTTGATTTCGAGGGAGATTCGCGTCGCTTGGAAGTTACGCCCGATGTGGGAGTGATCCTGGAAGATTCGCGCACTCGCGGCGAACGCATCCGTCCTTTCTGGGCCCGCGTCGACAAGTAGGTTGAGCTCGAAGCTCACCTGAGACACCTGCCGTGAGCCTCTCAACCCAAGCTACTTGCATGGCTTTTGAGGTTGCGATTTTTGGCATTCGAGACGCTCCAATCCCAGGATTTCTGTGCTTGTCCTCGTGCTCAGTCAAAGACGGTGCTCGTGCTCGAATTCGGAATTTCGATGACGATTGCAAGCACCATTTCATTGAGCACGAGCAGGTTTCAATGACTACGTCTTCAAAAATCGCAACATCAAAATGTATGGCCACACACCAATGAAGCTCCAATCATTAGCGAGGTACCATTGAAAACATGAGTTGGGAGTGATAGCTGTCTCGATTATCGCTTCGACCTTAGCTCCTGCATTTTTAATCTTGTCGCCTATTTCACTTGGTGAGAAAAGGCTGGCAACGTGTTGTATGGAATTCTTCCCTAACGCAACCTAATGACTCCATCAAATCCGCTTGCTCTATTATCGGTCGCTGCTTCTGCCGTTCTTGGTAACCTGGAATATGCTAGACCGAGAACCTATGCGACTTGGCAAGAGACTAGACGCGATGATTATTTCGAACCACACGCAACAATCTAATCTCTTCGCTTAGGGCTATGCTGTTGATGATGAATTGCCCATCGCATATGCTTCCATCCGCCAATAACACTCACCATTATCACTAGCCAACATCAACAAATTTCTACCTGGCTTGACCTCTGTTAATAGCCCCTTTGTCGGCTACCAATCATTGGCTTCACCGCAAGCAGAAGCTCGGTTCATCGCGATCTTCACCTTTACAACACCCGCATTCTCGCGGGATGGCAAATCAGCTTTTCTTGAAGTGTGGACTGAGGATGGGCAATATGCTCGAATGGGGGCCCTGGTGGTGGTTGAAAATGCATCTCTCTCCCGCAGGCTGGACCGTCGACTGGAAATACATGCATACTATGTCCTAACAAACAGCACATGAAACATGAGTTGCAGCGGAGACGATAGAGTTAAAACATGTTCAACGCCAGCATTGATCCCATCACGCCGAATTGCATCACACGTTACTCGTTGACACGTGATGCTGCACCACTAACGTACGCTGAAGTCCTGGATCTATGGCAATCGGATTCAGGATTTCGCGACTTTTTCAGAGGGCTATTAAGCGATTCTCCATTTGCGGCCTACCGATGGGAAACTCCGATGTTAAACACCATGAATTCGAATCAACCATTCCAATTCGTTCTGTTTAATGCACCCAGTTTCCCCGCCAGAAACACAGATCCCACGCCCTACAGCAATTACTTCACTGATGACGACTCTAATTTGGGCATCGTTTCGTTCCAAAATCTTAGTGGTGACGCAACGCTAGTCATTCCTTCGCCGCGGACCGACAAATCCGCTTATGGGCATCTTGCCGCATTCATTCGGCTCGCCCCCAAAGAGCAAAGCGATGCTCTATGGCGAATTTTGGGGAAAGTTGTAAAGTCGAAAATGAGCGAAAGACCCCTTTGGCTTAGCACAGCAGGGGGAGGAGTGGCTTGGTTACACGTTCGCATTGATTCGCGGCCGAAATACTATGCTTACTCCGCATACAAAAACGAGTAGCCAAACGATCTTACACTTATGACGCATCGTGAGCATCTGTCGACGGACGATGTGACATTGGCGTATTCAATCGAGAACGCATTGAAAATGCAATCAATATCTATGTTCTAGAAAAACAACCTTGTGCAGCAAAGTGGATCGGAATCGGAGAGTCGATCGGTAGAACAGACGGCATCCAAGCGCGAGCCCTGCTGAGTTGAATATAAACACGACAGAAAGTCAGAAATCGGGTAGCCCCCGAGGGTGCTTTAACTTGCTGGTGGCATCACCCGGCGACTTGATGATGCCACACGACCACCCTTTACCTTTACAACCCCCAGCGCCATAACACCCAGCGCCATAAGCTCCTCGTGCCAGGGGGCAATCACTTTCTCAGTTACCTGCTCTACTCTCTCCTGCTTTACTCTCTCTCCTGCATTACTTGGGGGCGGAGAGCAAGAAGCCGGTGTAGACCCAACCGTCGTCGGTAGATTCGAACATCATACCACCAGGTTGCAAGTAACCCCGGATCTGATCGAAAGGAGGTAACTTCGTGCCATCAATCTGCTGCTTCTCTTTACCACGCAACTCTTTCTTCGGTTGCGTCAAGCGTTCCATAATGGTTGCAGCCATGCTCTGTGATTGAGGTAACTTACCTTCGCGGAACAATTCATATTGAACTCGATAAGACAAGTCACTACGCAACACTTGCCAGCTGCATCCGGTCCGACCATTGGCCAACTCTTCGATCGCTTTGCGAGCTCGCACATATTCGATATCGCTGGCTAAAGGACTTGGCTTGCCCGACTTCGCTTGCAAAATCGAATCTTGGATCAACTCGGCATGGGAAGCAAACATCAACCGATCACCGTAAATCGTGATCGCCCAATTGCTCAACCAAGGTTCATCTTCTGGTTTGCTTTGCATCGGCTGGTCACCGAACTCTCCAAAGTCCGCACCCAAATCACCCGCATCGATTTCCAAGCCTTCAACACTATCTTCGCGGACCACTTTCCATAATTTATGGCCTTCGAACTCGAGCAGCTTAGCATCAGGCTCGTTGTTCATCACACGTTCTAAAACCTTAAACAGCTTTTCAGGTTCCGTCACCCGCAAGGCGATCATGGTTCGGCGACTATCAACCGTGATAGGCTCTTTACAATCGCTCATCGAGATAATGTCGTTGGTCAAATAAGGGAGAACTTCTTTGGCGATGTCCACTTTAGGACCCGTCTCGTTCTCAGCCATTCCCTTCACGAATTGTTTGAAGACCCCGGGCGAATCCGCCAAACCATCCATCAAACCTTCACTCTTCCAAAACGATTCTTGAATGTTCCAGCAAATATTTACGATGGCCGAAACATCACCACCAATCCAATCCGGTAACGTCCAAGATACTTCGTTGGGTGTATTCACGATCGCCGCTGAGCCGGGCAATGGCTTCGGAGCGATCACAGCCCCTTGATGCAACATGTCCATGCCATTGGCACCAACTTCAACACGGCCCGCTACAGCTCGGAAATGTCCGAAGCCTTGATCTTCAAGGACTTTCAACACATCCGTGCTACGACTTCCTTCCCGTTTGCCAGAAATCTCACGAATCACGCGAGCCAGACCGATCGGACGCACAAAGTACTCGATCTCTCCTTGATCCAGTAAACCATCAACTCGCTTAATCGCAGTTTGATAATCCGCATCTTCGCTCAAACTGTCCGTGGATGGCTTGACTTGGGCCGCCAACATCTTCTCGACCAGGGCGAGATCATCGCTGGCGATCAAGCGATCCTGGGCAACAGAATAAAACGTTTCTTGTAACAACAACTCACCCGGCTTGCGTGGTAGTGTGTATTGTAGAACGGTTTCAGCGCCAATTTTGAGCGACTTGGCTGTAGCACCTTTCGCTTTGAGCTGCTTGTCAATGGAAGCCAACAACCCTTCTGTATCTTTTGTGCGACCTGCGACATCCACAACCAATGCTAAAGCATAGGGCTTGCGTCGATTTTCCGGATTCGCGATCCAACTCAACACCGCTTCACCAGATGCCACATCGACCAATTTGGCTGCTTCGATGTTTAGTTGCCAACCTGCATCTGCCAAGCGGCTTTCGATATCCTGGCGTTGATCGTCCCAGAAACTTTTAAGCGCAGGATCTTTGGCAAACTTCGCCAACTCGGTAGTGTCCCAACGTTCGCGCAACCGAGGCATGTCGATCACTCGAACATAACCTTGCGCCGCTTTGGGCAACAAACTAACAACACCGGATGATTCTTGGCCAAATGCAACAGGTTCATATCCTATGAACGCCAGGTTCAAGATATAAACTGCACTCAGGACGCAAACGCGCTTGACGGAGGGGATCATAGACAAGCTAAAAGACACTCAAGTGTCTCCTCTAGTGGCAGTAGCCGAACATGTGCCGACCACGATGGAGCGGTGAACTAAGTCGACCATCTTACCCGATCGTTATCGGCCGCGAAAACTTGGAAACTTGCACCTACGCTGCAATCGTCTTTTACCGTTGTCCACCCCATGGCGGTACAGCAGTTGTTTTCGCTAAACTTTCCCACAACCTACACGATCCAGACTACCAAACCAACACAATAACCCCTAAGAACTGCACCAAAACTACTACCCTAATCATGTCAAACGATCAACTGTACGAAAACCCCCTAATTACTCGTTACGCCAGCAAAGAAATGGCCCGTCTGTGGAGTAGCCATCGACGCATCTCCCTCTGGCGTCAACTCTGGATCTGGCTGGCGGAATCTGAAAAAGAACTCGGCCTAGCGATTTCAGATCAGCAACTTACCCAAATGAAGGCGACTCAGCATGATATCGATTTCAAGGCGGCGGCCGCTTATGAAAAAGAGCTGCGCCATGACGTGATGGCCCATGTCCACGCCTATGCGGACAAATGCCCCGATGCCAAGCCAATCATCCATTTGGGAGCCACTAGTTGCTACGTGACGGATAACGGCGACCTGATGATGATCCGCGACGCTTTGCAACTTACCTTGCAACGCTTGCTCAAATGTATTGCCACTTTGAGTCAATTTGCGCAAACACATCGAGCCCTACCCTGCTTGGCGTACACCCATTTTCAGCCAGCCCAACCAACCACAGTGGGTAAACGAGCTTGTCTATGGATCTACGACTTAGTGCTCGATGCCGAAGAAATCATTCATCGCTTGAATGCACTCAAGGCTCGCAGTGCGAAAGGGACTACTGGCACCCAGGCTAGTTTTCTGCAGCTTTTCGATGGCGACCATTCCAAGGTCCGCAAGCTTGAAGCGATGATTGCCCAGAAGATGGGGTTTGAAGCAAGTTATGCCGTAAGCGGCCAAACCTATTCGCGCAAAGTGGATAGCCAAGTTTTGGAGGCTCTAGCAGGTGTGGGGCAATCGTTGCACAAGATCGCAACCGATTTACGATTATTGGCCAATCGCAAGGAGATTGAAGAACCTTTTGAAGACAAACAAATCGGCTCCTCTGCGATGGCCTACAAACGCAACCCCATGCGAAGCGAACGCATTTGTTCGTTAGCGCGGTATGCGATGAGCTTGCCGATGAACACCGCGATGACGGCAGCCACACAATGGTTTGAACGAACATTGGATGATAGTGCCAATCGTCGCTTGGTCATTCCTCAAGCGTTCTTGGCAATCGATGCCTGTTTGGTTTTGTTGCAAAACGTTGGTTCCGGCCTGGTCGTTTATCCGAAAACTATAGCTCGTAACCTCAACGAAGAATTGCCCTTCATGGCGACCGAATCGATCATGATGGCCGGCGTCGCCGCAGGTGGTGATCGACAAGAACTCCACGAGCTGATCCGTCAGCATAGCCAAGCCGCAGCGTTGCAAGTGAAACAAGAAGGTGCAAGCAACGACTTGATGCAACGTTTGGCAGCTGATCCCGCGTTTGCCAACATCTCATTGAGCTCGGTACTGGATCCGTTATCGTTTGTAGGGCGAGCCCCGGAACAAGTCGATGATTTTGTCAACGAAGTGGTGAAGCCGCTACTGGAGCAGCACCAAACACAATCGGAACTCGATGCTCAAGTGTTCGTTTAATGGCCAAGCTGGGCTAAACCACCCTCAACAGCGGGATATCACCCCAGAATTTCACCGCAAATCGGGGGGATTTTTACCCCGATTTTTGTCGGAAACAGCTGACCATGCGCTAAAATAAGAGATATTTCAAAAGCCAATAGCTGTACAGCCAACAGCAGACCTAGCCAACCGCAGACAGAACGATCAGCAAATAGAAACGGAAAGTGAATGAGCACGAGCGAAGAACCATCGTTGGGGCGAGTCGAAGTATCGATGTCGCCCCAAGAGCGCTTCGAAGAATATTTGCAGAGTCGTGGTTTGCGCAACACCGACCAACGTCGTTTCTTGATCGAGCAAGTGTTCAAGCACCATGAGCATTTTGATGCCGATCAATTAATTGACCAATTACCTCGCAAAGGGCATGAGAATCACGTCAGTCGCCCAACGGTTTATCGAACGCTCAACGAATTTGTGGAAGCGGGTTTGCTTCGCAAGTTCGAATTGAATGGTCGCAGTGTCTATGAACATGATTATGGTTACCCTCAACATGATCATTTTTATTGCACAAAGTGCCACAAGCTGATCGAGTTTCAAAGTGACGAGTTGTTGCAACTTCGAGATGCCATCGCACGCGAGCATCGTTTCCGCGTTCGCGGTCATCGCTTGATCATTCAAGGTGTTTGTGATGATTGCAGTCGCCAAAAGCGCGAACGCCGCGTGCAAGATCGCGTTTAGAGTGAAGTTTTAGGGTGTGCAAATCACACCCTATCCCTAACGCGATTCAAAAGCAGAACGCCTGACAACTCGGCTTTGCCCCTTTTGCTTCCACATTACCGTCGCGTTGGGCGGGGTAAGAAGTGGGCTTCAGCCCCTTCCTACGCAATGCCTGGTCAGCTAGCAACGCATAGATCCCGCGACTGCGAGTGTCGACATAATGTCCGCAGGGTCGTTTAGCCCGTACGCCGACAGGCTAGGATCTAGCAGATCGTATTCTCCAAAGCAAAAAACCAATGTGCTCAGCTGTGAGACGGAATGCTGTGAACCAAAATGCTGTGAGCCAGAGCACTGTGAGCCAGAGCACTGTGAGCCAGAGCACTGTGAGCCAGAGCACTGTGAGCCAGAGCACTGTGAGCCAGAGCACTGTGAGCCAGAGCACTGTGAGCCAGAGCACTGTGAG
>JBILTA010000122.1:0-10679 GCA_044371785.1 Pirellulaceae bacterium
AAGGCGTGGCACTGCCCGCAATGAACCGCATCCGTGGTTTTAGGCCCGCTCGTTACAATGAATGGAAGTGGTAAGTGATTAGCATCGCTGAACCTTTCGTGTCTTTTGTGTCTTTCGTGGTGACAAATAATGGGCTCACTGTTGGTGTAAAACCAAGTCGTCGGTTATGGAGGTTACTAATTAGTGAAGATTAGTGCCCATTAGTGTTCCCTTTCTGCCCTGCTTAAGAAGAGTGGGGAACACTAATCGCCACTAATTCTCACTAATGTCAAGGCGTTGCACTGCCCGCAATGAACCGCATCCGTGGTTTTAGGCCCGCTCATTGCAATAAACAGAACTGGTAAATGATGAGCATCGCTGCAGCTTTCGTGCTTTTTGTGTCTTTCGTGGTCGACAAAGAATGAGCTCACTGTTGGTGTAAACCCAAGTCGTCGGTTATGGGGGTTACTAATTCCCACTAATGTCAAGGCGTTGCACTGCCCGCAATGAACTAGTTATGTTGTATGAGGCCGGTACGATGATGAAAGCTAAGATGTCGAAGAATTGTTGAGGTCTTCGCGTAGTCCCTGCAAGCCACGCTTCAATAAACCGGCTACAGCCATTTCCGTTTTCTGCATATGATCTGCAATCTGTTTCAACGTCCAACCTTCCATATACCGCAACCGCAACGCCTCCTGCTGTGAAGCGGGTAAGCGCAACATCGATTCAGCTAACTCCATCACCGCTTCGCCACGCATCGCTTGTTGGCTCGGACTGGTCGTCTCCGATGGGATCATCTCGCCGATACCAGGTTGACTATCGGTCGCTGCATGATGGAATCCGATTTCCATCCGAGCGCTCCGCTTCTTGGTGGCCAAATGATGTTGGTGCATCGAAGACACATTGTTGCGCAAAATATTGCGCAACCAAGCCAACATCGATGCGATATCCTCACCACGAAACGACTCCAAGTCGCGCTGAGCTTCCATAAAAGTAACTTGCACGATGTCCGCAGGATCGAGCCGGCCTTGAAGTTTTGGATCGAGATATTTCTGGGCCAAAACCAACAAGTAGGGACGATAGTTTTCCAGCAAGGAACCGAGCGCCGTTCGATCGCCATGTTTGGCCAGTTCGAGTAAATCGATTTCTTCGTTGTCGCTCAAAACTTCAACTCCTCACGGAATAGGCTACTGATATCCGCCAATTGTCGGTTGAAACCACCCACTTTTGAGGGTATTAGTTCCAAGATAATTGATCAGCATGGTATCATGCTATGTGCAATTTACAGAAATTCATACTTTCACTTTCGGCCCTGGGCCTTAGGTAGAGGATCGCTCCGATGTATTTTCGTTTGGCCAAACGACTTCTTTGGGAAACGGACAAGCGTTTGCTCTGGAAACTTGCCTATCAGGCCGGCTGGAAGGGCTTAAGAAGCGTACAGAAACACAAAGCCCGTCTCAAACGAGGCGAGTTCTTCCCCCCATTTTTGTACATTTCGATCATCAATAGCTGCAATCTCCGCTGCCAAGGGTGTTGGGTCGACGTGGCAGCCAAACAGACCAAGATCGAACTGGAAGGAATGAACCGTTTGATCAATGAAGCCAAAGCGATGGGAAATTCGTTCTTTGGGATTCTCGGCGGTGAACCATTTATGCATCGTCAGATCCTCGACATCCTCGCGGCTCATCCCGATGCCTACTTCCAAGTGTTCACCAACGGACAATTCATCACCGACGATATCGCAAAAGAGTTGCGTCGGCTTGGAAACGTGACACCGCTGATCAGCGTCGAAGGAAGTGAGATCGTTAGCGATCAACGTCGTGGCCGCGATGGTGTTTACAGCAAAACCATGGAAGGTCTACAGAATTGCCTGAACAATAAAGTCCTTACAGGCGTTTGTACCAGCGTTTGCAAGACGAACATTGATGATTTACTCTCCGATCGTTGGGTTAACCAATTGATCAAGATGGGCGTGATGTATTGTTGGTTCCACGTATATCGTGTCGTAGGACCAGAAAGTTCGCCCGAATTAGCACTCAATACCGATGAACTCAGAAGAGTCCGACAGTTCGTCGTTGATACACGCGCGACAAAACCGATTATCGTCATTGATGCTTATCACGATGGTGAAGGTCGTGCGCTTTGTCCAGCAGCTACCGGCTTTACTCATCATATCGGACCAGCTGGTGATATCGAACCCTGTCCGATTATTCAGCTTGCAACCGAATCAATTCACGATCAAAAGCCACTGAAGGAAGTCTTCAATCAGAGTGAGTTTCTACGTGACTTCCGTCGACTCGCAGCAGAACATACACGTGGTTGTGTCGTCTTAGAACGTCCCGACTTGTTGCTGGAATTAGCGGAGAAACATCATGCTCGTGATACGACCCAGCGTAAGACGGTCTTCAAAGAGCTCGAGAACATTACACCCCGTCGTTCGCAATATGTGCCAGGCATTGAGATACCCGAACGTAGTTGGGCTTATCGCTTAGCCAAACACATTGCATTCCACGATTTCGGAGTCTACACGCAACACTTCGATCCCAAAAAATGGCAAGATCCCGAAGTGGTGCAAATCCAATTGCCGAAGAAGTAGGATAGTTTTCAGTTTTCAGTTTTCAGTGTTCAGTGTTCAGTCTGAAGCCTGATTCCAACTGGAGCAGATAGTTTTTGCAGTCGAGTCCTCCAGCGTAGCCTGTGAGTGTCCCCCCTGCCCCGATGACGCGATGGCAGGGAACGATCAGCGAAAGCGGATTGCGGCCATTGGCAGCCCCCACGGCCCGCGACGCTGCCGGGTTACCAATCTGCAGTGCCAATTGACCGTAGCTGCGAGTTTCGCCATACGGGATCGACAACAGCTGTTGCCAAACAGACTTTTGGAATGGAGTGCCACGCATCTCAAACGGAACATCAAAACTCTGCCGTTCACCCGCAAAATAGCTTTCCAATTGGTCGATCACGAAGCGAAAAAAAGTATCGCTCGAGTCTTTTGCAGGCTCTGTAGCCTTAAAATTGCGATGTTTCGGCGGCAATAACTCCAAAAGCGCGTCGTTTTCCGCCGCAAGAGCCCAAGTCCCCAATTCGTTTGTCCATGTCACTTGTCGGATAGAAGACATTGACGACAATACTCCTACAAGGGTCCCAATTTATCAGGTACAGATGAACGATTGTCTACAATCGCAGTCTTGATGTCTATACGGTCGATTTGCAAATTGCTCGAAGTGGCTGCGGTTATTCCATGATCATTCCATCCCTAACTCAACTTCAAGAATGTTTGATTCGCGATCGACATCGCCTCAAACAACGGCACGCCCGACTTCTGCAAAAACGACCTGATGGCGAGGAAGTTGCGCAGCAATGGTTGCAATGGCAACAACAAGTCGATCAATCCAAACAGGCCGCTGCGGATCGGGGAGCTTCCATTCCTGTTCTGACTTACGATCCCGAACTGCCGATCACCAAACATCGTGAAGAAATTATCAGTCTCATTAAGACCCGTCAGACCATTGTGCTCTGCGGTGAAACAGGGTCGGGAAAGAGTACACAACTTCCCAAGTTATGTCTGGAAGCGGGACAGGGCAAATACGGAATCATCGGTCATACTCAACCTCGCCGCTTGGCAGCACGTTCCGTTGCAACTCGTATTGCTGAGGAACTTCACTCCAAGATCGGTCAATGCGTCGGTTATAAGATTCGCTTCAACGATCAAACTTCACCCAACTCATTGATCAAGTTGATGACCGACGGGATTCTACTCGCTGAAACACCCACGGATCGCTTTCTGGATCACTACGATACGATCATCATCGACGAAGCGCATGAACGCTCATTGAATATTGACTTCTTGTTGGGCTACCTCCATCAACTTCGAGCCAAACGTCCCGATCTTAAATTGATCATCACCAGTGCCACGATCGATGCGGAACGATTTGCGGCGCATTTTCAGGATGAACAAGGACCTGCCCCGATTATCGAAGTGTCAGGCCGCGGTTATCCGGTCGAAGTTCGTTATCGACCTTTGCTGGTCAACGATAACGATGAGGAACAAGATGCAGATGGTGAAGATCCCCTATCGGGCATGGTCGAAGCCGTCGACGAGTTGTTGGGAGAAGCGTACGGCGACATTCTCGTCTTCTTACCGACGGAACGCGATATTCGTGAAGGGAGTCGTCGCTTACGCGGACATTTTACTCGCCGCAATTGGAATGAACGTTTTGAGATCTTGCCACTTTACGCTCGATTGACGGAAGCGGAGCAGCAAAAGATTTTTCAAACTCATCAGAAGCCGCGCATTGTACTGGCCACCAACGTTGCCGAATCATCACTAACCGTGCCCGGTATTCGGTACGTGATCGATACGGGGACAGCCCGTATCAGTCGATATGCACCCAAATCGAAAGTGCAACGACTGCCGATCGAGCCGATTGCGCGAGCGGCCGCCGATCAACGAGCTGGACGTTGCGGTCGAACGGCCCCCGGTATTTGTATTCGACTTTTTAGCGAAGAAGACTATCAATCGCGACCGCGATTCACGACACCCGAAATACGTCGCACCGATCTGGCTGCTGTCATTTTGCAAACCAAAATATTGCAATTGGGTGAGTTGGAAGACTTTCCCCTGCTCGATGCGCCACAACCAGAAATGATTCGTGATGCGTATCGGACCTTAAATGAGCTGGGTGCTATCGATGGTTACAGACGGCTGACCGACATCGGAAAACGCTTAGGTCGTTTGCCAGTCGATCCGCGTGTAGGCAGAATGATCTTGGCAGCGGAAGACAATCATTGCTTGGCTGAAGTGCTGATTATAGCTGCAGCGCTCGAATGCCAAGATGTGCGTGTTCGTCCTGCCGAACATCAAGGTGAGGCGGATGCTCAACATGCAAAATTCCAAGATCCATGGAGCGACTTTTTAAGCTATTTAAGGTTGTGGGATTTTTATCATGAGTTGCGTGAAAAGCATGGTAGCAGTCGCATGCAAAAGATCTTGCGATCCAACTACCTATCGTTTCACGCTTTTCGAGAATGGTCCGACATTCAAAGGCAATTACGGGAAACGTTGACCGAATCGGGACTGAAAATTCCACAACGTAAACTGCACTTGGAACCGCTCAATCCGAACCGCCAAGAAGTTAAGGTCGCCGAAAAGGAACACGACAAACGACACCATAAAGAAGATAACAAAAAAGATAAACGCCCCGATCAACCTGCCGAATATGAAGCCATTCATCGATCGTTGCTGACCGGCCTGCTATCGGGCATAGCGCATCGCAGCGAAAAAGGGGAATACAATGGGGCTGATCAGGTCAAAATGTTCTTATGGCCAGGGTCGGGCCTACAAGCCTATAGGCCTACTTGGATCGTATCTGCGGAAATTGTTGAGACCTCACGAAGATTTGCGCGAATTGTCGCCGAGATAGATCCAAGTTGGATCGAAGTCTTGGCCCAACATGTGGTGAAGCGGAGTTATTCCGATCCACATTGGAGTGCGAAGTCTCAATCGGCCATGGTCTACGAGAAGGTAACGTTATTCGGCTTACCGATTGTTATCGGCCGACGTGTGGCGTTGGCTCCGATTGAGCCCGCGTTGGCTCGCGAGTTATTGATAGAAAAAGGACTCGTGGAAGGTGAGCTGCAGACATCGGCGGCCTTTGTAAAACACAATCGAAATCTGCTGACAGCTTGTGAAGATCTGGCGCATCGTACACGTCAGCGCGAATATGTGATCGACCCTTACGCCGTGATTCGTTTCTACAACGAAAAGTTACCCAACGATATCACCGACCGAATTTCGTTGGAAAAATGGGATCGAGTGCATCGACCTATCATCAAAGAAGATCCTCAGAAAGGGAAAAAGCCCGAACTCAAGGATGATGCTTCCAGTCTTCCCTTACCTCCCGAAGATGCTCCGCCGGTATGGATGCGACCGAAAGATATATTAGGCGAAGAAGCCGATGTGCCCGAGAAAGAAGAGTTCCCCGATCGTATTCAAATCGGAGCGACGCAGCTCCCGGTAACATACCATTTTGAACCTGGCAGCGAACGCGATGGTGTGGGAGTTCGAGTCCCCGCGATCCTGTTACCGCAGTTATCGGATGATCGACTGGGCTGGATGGTTGAGGGACTGTTGGAAGAAAAATTACTGGCGATGATCCGTTCGCTTCCCAAGCAATTGAGACGAAACTTAGTGCCAGCGCCGGATGCAGCCCGATGGGTCGCAGATAAAATGCGTGGGGACTTTGCGAAGAAGCCCTTCATGACACTTGCCTGTCAATGGTTAAGTGAGAAGGGAGGCGAGCCGATTCGCCCAGAGCATTTTGAGGGAGATAAACTCCCTGACCATTTGCGAATGCGATTGGAAGTTGTTGATGATAAAGGGAAAGTGGTTGCTCAGGGGCGAGACCTGGATGAATTGAAAAGCAAAATATCGACCCTTGTGCCGCAAGAGCTGAAAGTCAGTTTGCCAGCATCGGCAGGTGGACAATGGCAGAGAAGCGGTTTGGTTGAATTGGACGTTGATCAAATACCCGAAAGTGTTGTCGTTGATCGAAGTGGTTTGAAAATCACTCTTTTTCCCGCATTGATCGATGAAGGCGAAACGGTAGGTTGGACCTTAGTGGATCGTCCTGAAGAAGCGTTGCGACTCTCGACACAAGGTTGGTTGCGTTTGTTTGCGATCAAGGAAAAGAAAGAGATTAAGAAACAGCTTACTCATTTTCCGAATTGGAATAAGATCCAACTGCAGGCATCGACATGGTTATCGGGTGAGAAGTTGCATCGAGCGTTGGGTGATGTCTTGGTGCGACGGGCTTTTTTGCAGGGTGAGAAGCCCATTCGAACCAAAGCCGAATTTCAAAAGCGAATTCAAGAGGCGACAAAACGTATCAGTGTTGCCGTACAAGAAATGACCAGTTGGTTGCCTGTTTTGTTTGAAAGGTACCACCAGGTTCGTTTGAAGTTGGAAGAAGCTCCGCAGGCATGGCAGGAAGCGACGGCCGACATGCGTGATCAAATGAAATGCATGATGAGTGAAAAACATTTTACTCGTACATCGTGGAAATGGTTGCAGCATTATCCTCGTTTTTTGCAAGCGATTGTGTTGCGTTTCGATAAGTTGCGTTCAGGTGGTCCAGCCAAAGACCGGGTGTTGATGTTGCAGATTCATGCACATTGGAAAGAATGCAAGACGCGACTGGAGAGTGTCGATTCGCTACTGGAAGAATCACCACTGGAGAGTTATCGCTGGATGATTGAAGAGTATCGGGTATCGTTATTCGCACAGTCTTTAGGGACATCGGCACCCATCTCCGAAAAGCGCCTTCAAGCTCTGCGTGAAAAAGCATAGCAACAACTTAGCGCCACGTAGGCGAGACTCGTTCCCCTGGGTCTCGAACGAGACGCACCCATCAAACTACCGATTAGTCTCTGCTCTTTTTGGCGATGTGTGCGAACAAACGGCAGTTTTAAACCGTAACGATTACCATAATTTAAACCAAACTGTCCAAGAAATGGCAATATTGCAGTTTCAGAAACGAATTGACGGAATCAACATCTCATTCTCTAGCGACTAAATCAGATCAATCTATGGAACTGGTTATCTCGAATCTTTCAAAACGTTATTCCAATGGTGTACAGGCGTTGGATAACGTATCGATGACAATACCCTGCGGCATGTTCGGTTTGCTCGGGCCCAACGGAGCTGGCAAGTCGACGCTGATGCGAACCTTGGCGACTCTGCAAGAAGCTGACAGTGGTTCGGTAAGACTAGGTGACTTGGATGTCCTGAATGACAAGAAAGGGGTTCGCCGGGTATTGGGCTATCTCCCCCAGGAATTCGGAGTGTATCCCCGAACCAGTGCTGTCGAATTACTCTCCCACTTTGCTTCGCTCAAAGGTATACCTGCAGGCCAACGTCGCGAAGTGGTTGATGCGATGTTAAAGCGAGTGAACCTTTATCAACATCGACACAAAGCAGTAGCCAGCTACTCCGGTGGTATGCGTCAGCGCTTCGGAATTGCTCAGGCATTGCTGGGTGATCCCAAGTTGTTGATCGTCGATGAACCGACCGCTGGTTTGGATCCTGGTGAACGATATCGCTTTTACAACCTACTGGCGGAAGTAGGTGAAAGCGTCATCGTCATTCTCTCGACGCACATTGTGCAGGATGTGAAAGAACTTTGCACCAACATGGCGATCATCGATCAAGGTCGTTTGTTATTCTGCGGCGAACCAACCACCGCTGAACAAAGATTGGCAGGCAAAGTCTGGCAGAAGTCCGTCGCGAAAAGTGAACTGCCAAGTCTCCAGTCACAGCATCAAGTGATTTCAACAAAACTAGTTGCCGGTCGTCCGTTGGTACATGTTTTAGCTGACCGCAATCCGGGCAATGGATTTGAAGCAGTTGAGCCCGATTTAGAAGATGTCTTCTTCGCAACTGTACCGAGGGTCGCCTAATGTTTCTAGAATTCTTTCGCTTCGAGACTCGGTATTGGCTACGCGGTTGGATGCTCTACATCTTCATCGCGGTGATGACGTTGATTTTCGCGTCGGCCGCAATTTCCGATCAGGTCCAGGTGGGTCAGGCCGTAGGTAACACGTATCGCAATGCTCCGTATGTTATTCAGAATTTCTATGCGATGGCGAGCATGATCATGGTGCTGCTCTTAACGCCATTTATTGATTCAGCAGCGTCGCGGGATTTTTCTAACAAATCAAGCGAATTGATTTTCAGTAAGCCCATTACCAAAGCGGCTTTCATTCATGGGCGGTTTTTAGCAGCGTTTTTCGTGTCGATGTTGCCTATTCTGGGCGTTTCTCTCGGTGTTATTATCGGTGGCTTTTGGCCAACGCGAGACCCAGAACAGTGGCGTTCTATCGACTGGCAAGCGCATCTTAACAGTCTACTTGTTTTCGCAATTCCCAATTGTTTTATCTTCAGCACGATCATTTTTGTCGTCTCCGCAATAACTCGCAGCACTCTCTATTCGTTTATTGCTGCTCTCTCGGTTCTGCTCTTCTACGGAATTGCAAGTTCCTATTTGTCAGATCTCGAAAACGAAAAGCTGGCTGCCATGATCGACCCGTTAGGTATGGGGGCGTACATGGTAACCACCAAATATTGGTCGGTCGAAGAACGCAACACCTTATCAGTCGGGTTGACGGGCCTGATGTTGAATAATCGTCTGATATGGATAGGCTTAGCCGGCATACTTTATGTGATTGGTTATTCCTGCTTCTCTTTCTCGGAACGTCGCAGCAAGTCGAGTAAGAGAAAAGAGTATGCAGATGATGATGTGAAAGTACCATTGAAGCCATTTACGGGCGTGGCTCTCGCCAACAGTGGATTTCGAAGTGAACTGGGACAGTTTCTCAGTCAATGGCGCAATGATATGCGGGGCGTCATTCGCAGTACTGTGTTCATTGTGATCGTATTGGCTTGTTTTCTGAACGTTGTACCGGTGGTTTGGTTTAATGCTACCAGTGGTTATGGAACGACCTCGTTTCCTGTGACCTACTTCCAAGTCGAGCAAATTCGCGGGTCGATGGTGATCTTCCTAATTTCGATCATCACGTTCTTTGCGGGAGTGTTGGTGTGGAGAGATCGAGATGCTCGTTTACATGAGATAACGGGTGCCCTCCCCTACCCTAATTGGATCACATACGCTTCGCGGTTGCTCACTTTGGTCGTGGTGCTCGCGATTATTCTCAGTTGTGGTATCGCGGTTGGTGTTGTTGCTCAAATGGCTTCAGGCTACTCACGATTGCAGTTGGATGTTTACGTGAAAGAACTGCTAGTGCTTGATTTGACACGCATGACATTCCTGTCCATTCTGGCCTTACTTATGCACTCGATTGCACCTAACAAGTATCTTGGCTACTTCTATTTTATCTTGGCGGTGATTGCGAACGCATTCATATGGGATATCTTCCGCATCGATTCGCTTATGGTTCGTTATGGGCGTTTGCCGAGCTATATCTATTCAGATATGTATGGGTTCGCGCCTTACGCTAAAGGCTTAATGACATTTGCCACTTACTGGATTCTGTTTTCTGCTATGGTCGCATGGTTCACGATTCGGATCATGCATCGTGGAGTTCAACAGCCGATTAAGGATCGTTTTCGCAAAATGCTCAAAGATGTGAACGGTCTGTCCATGGCATTTTTGGGAACTGCAGTTGTGGCTTGGTTAGGTGTGGGAGGTTGGTTGTTTTATAATACCCAAGTACTGAACCAACCGATCAGCTCGCGCGAGCAAGAAGCACGGCAAGTACGCTACGAGCAGGAGTATAAGCCGCTACAGAAAACCGCTGAACCTGCTATTGCAGATATCCACTATAACATCGAGATTTTCCCAGAGGAGCGGCGGCTCGTTATGAAGGGAGATCAGCAGTTGGTCAACAAATCTGCGGGTCCCATCGAGATGCTGTATCTCACTCTGAATCCAGAGTACACCAACAAAGTGGAGATCGCCGGTGCAACACTGGTAAAAGATGATCAAGAGCTGCTTTTTCAGCAGTACCGATTCGAGCCACCTTTAGCGCCAGGGGCTGCCGCCTTAATGAAGTTTGAAGTGGCCTCGAAAACTCGTGGCATTGAAGATCGATTGACCAACATCGAAGTCAACCAAAACGGTACTTTCTTTAATCATTCGATTATGCCGCAGATCGGTTATCAGGAAGGCGCACAAATCAGCGATCCA
>JBILTA010000654.1:0-3325 GCA_044371785.1 Pirellulaceae bacterium
AAGCACTATCTGAAAGCGATAAATCTGCAATCCGCATGAGCTTGGAGCGCAATCAACATGTTCTCCAACAGATTAAACAAATCAATCCGCTCGAAGAATGTCGCTTCCGCTACAACTTCCGAACCCCCTTGCCGATGAGTACTCTTTTGCCCAATGTCCAGGATATTTCGTCCCTCGGCTATGTCTACCTAGCAGATTATCATTTAGCACTGGAAAACAAGGACTACGATAGGAGTCTTACTTCGTTGATTGATTTGCTGGAACTAACAGAAGCCCTAAAGAAGGAGCCGTTTTTTGTTTCTCATTTGGTGCGATGGAAGCATGGCACTCGAGCTTTAACCGAACTACATAAGACTTTGGAGCAGACGGATCTGACGGACGAACAATTCGGAAGAGTCGATGCGCTGTTGCAGAATATTGAGACAGATCTACAGACGAAGCACATCGTGTTGGCTGAAGGGGCTGCAACCTTCACACATTTAGAAAACATCGGGCATCCAGAGGTACGAAAAGCACTCAGCTCAATAGTTTCTCTCGGAGCGAATAATCAGCCCTATGACCAGGGGCTTTCACCAAGAAGCTTGATTCGTTGGTCGACATTAGCCTACTCGCCTGAACTTATGGCACAGAAAGCATGGACCACAAGCATTTTCAATCGCATGTCAGAAATCGTGGACAAACAAGGTAAAGAAGCCACACTTGAGTGGCAAAAAATCCAAGCAGAGATGACTCAGAAGATTAACCCGGATCGCAATTCCCCTCTGGACTTTCTTATGCCTTCCACAACTACCATTCGTAGCCGGTCTTTTGACCTTCGTCACCAGGTCGCATTGAGTCGAATCGCCATTCGACTTCGCCGTTACTGTGCGAAACATGCTGTTTTTCCAAAAGATCTGGCGGAGATAGTCGATACATCACTACCGAAATTGCCACTCAATTTGTGGGACGATCAACCCGTAAGTTATCAAACGACGGCAACTGGCTGTGAAATCGCTTTCGAGTCCGATAAGAGTACCGGGTCCGAGACAATTTCCATCGCTATTCCGACGAACAAGAAATAGTCTTGCCACAATGAATTGCGATTCATTACTTCGCACAGGCTTTGTACCTAATGGATATCGTCACACACGCTTTAATGGGAGTCGCCGTTGCTGGGCCATGCCTAGTCTCCGCACCATCGGCAAGCGCAGGGTTCATCCTTGGTTCCGTCCTGCCCGATATCGATGCCTTTAGCCGAGTCTTTGGAAAACGATGTTTCTTAACTTGGCATCAAACCTTTACTCACAGCGCTGGAGCTATGCTTGTCGTTGTCGCTGCCGCAATGGTTGGCACTTTGGTGGACTACGAGATTTCTTATCTCCTTCTCGGCATCAGCGCCGGTATGCTCTTTCATTCACTTCTGGATTTTACCAATACGTTCGGAGTGAAACTGTGGTATCCCTTTCATTCAAAAAGAGTTTGCTTGGAATGGGTTTTCTTCATCGATAGTATCGTGATAGGCTTGACCATCTTAGCATTGACCGTATTGGCGTGGTCAATAGCAACCTTGACTGGCCCATCCATTTGGCAGAGCATCCTCTACTTGGTATCTCTTGCGATTTACTTCGGCTTCAAGGGCTTGCTACGCAAGCGAGCGTTGCGACAAATGAACCCCAAGGTTCTCTCACTGATACCAAGCGCCTTCTGGCCGTGGAGATTTATGGGTTATCGGCGTGAGAACGAGAAAAACGTGCAACTAATTGACTACAATGCGTTGAGAAGATCCATCGAGAACATGGTGCAAGTCCCAATCCTTGACGATCGCTGGCAGGACGTGCTCAATGCATCAAAGTATTTTCAAACGATGAAGCAACTTTCGACCGGCTATCATGTGGTTGAGGAAAGAAAACAAAGCGACGGAGGATTTTTGATCCGCTGCCGTGACCTGCGTACCAGGAACTTCGGGACGACGTTCGGCGAACTAGAAGTGTATGTTAACTCGCAGGGCGAGATCATCTCACAAACCCTGAAAGTATGAGTTCGAAACCTACCATAACAACTTCGACAAAATCGGTGCATCAGCTTAAACTACGCGCACACCACGAAACTGAGGACCGTTGGCAATAACCAGCATCAATACAATCGGAACTATGAATCAGAACCCTTACGCAACTCCACAAAACACATCGCTTGAAACGTCGACAAGAACGAAACTAAAGGGTACTACGCCACAGACTCTTGCACAAACGGGCGCGCGATTATCACTTGCAGCCGGCTTTTCGTTGCTGGTGTATTCTTTGGCTGTGGCTGTGGAAGCTGCTCATGAGGCGAAACCGTTTGCTTATAACGATCCAATTACGATTGGCAAGTTGATTGATGCCCTGCGTGTCACAAGGCTTGAAGACGTCTTAAATGTGGAAATGAGCCCACTGGGAGTGCTATCGACCACAGGTATGATCCTCGTCATACTGTTTACTGTGGTGAAACGGCGTCAGGTACCAACGATTGTGATCCTGTGTTATTTACCCGCATTGTTGTTGCTTTATGGCTGGCTCGGTCTGCTAATCGTCATTTTACTTCCAATACCGTCTCTAGGTGGAGTAATTGATGGTGAATTTGTATCGGATGGCGGGCCCCGTTTGGCGGCTTGCGGTCTGTGGGCGGCTGTGTTGATTATCGCTTTGCTGTTCCGTTGGCTGAGGGGAATGAGACTCAACCCGATGATACCGGAACCCAATACACTATGATTCCTAGCTCACGCAAACTCTTCGTCACTATCTCCAGCGGCTTGGCAATTCTGTTAATTGCTTTTCCGGTCGTACATGCAGAACCGCCTGCCGCGGTGAGCTTTCACAA
The DNA here is from genome assembly GCA_044371785.1 of Pirellulaceae bacterium. Taxonomy (GTDB): domain Bacteria; phylum Planctomycetota; class Planctomycetia; order Pirellulales; family Pirellulaceae; genus JAFLCP01. The sequence continues at coordinate 2,836 of JBILTA010000654.1, forward strand.
ACAAGTCTTGCCGCTACTTGTGGAGCGGTGCAGCAAATGCCACAGCGAGGATGTACGCATTGCAGGTTTAACTCTCACGACAGCTGCCGGGATCAAAAAGGGGAGCCAAAATGGACCTGTGGTGATTCCGAAGCAAGCGGATGATAGTTTGCTTTATAAACGGCTCAAACAAGAACAGATGCCACCTGGCGGCGAAGGAAAGGTGTTCAACGAAAAAGAACTTGCTCTGGTTCGAGCCTGGATCAATGCGGGTGCGATAACAGACGACGGACTGTGATAATCGTTTATTTACTGATTTTATTCTTGACCAGTATTGGAAAGGTCTATGCTCATGAGCCGCTCTCCTGCTCAACTTTCTGAATTCTTCCCTCTCGCACAGCGTAGCTGACCATGCATGGCGTAAGAAGGGTCTAAAGACCACTTCTTACGCAGCCCAAACAGATCGAGACGTGAAACAAAAGGGAGAGGTGAAGGGCGGAGACGCTCGCCT
>JBILTA010000123.1:0-10668 GCA_044371785.1 Pirellulaceae bacterium
CTGTTCCGTTGGAGCGATTTGGATATGGCTGTAATTTTTGACGCGCAAAAATCTCGACTCCCAGGTTTCTATAAGTGATTCCAAGCGTTGTGCGGCGGCGAGGCCGAGCGATCCAGTGAGCTCAAGATGGAGTAGATCGTTACCAACGCGACCTGAAGTGCATTTCTGAATTTCGTTTTCTAATGTTGAAAGGGAGTCATCATCATGAAAATGAAAGTCGATGCAATGCCATTTAAGTTCGCCGGTTTGGATAGGTTCGACGATGCACGATTGTTGGCGACTTGTACGAACGAGCAAGGAGAGACCGGAGCGATAGTCGCTGTTCTTGGGGAATCGATCTGGTTCGTGTGTACCGGAATACCAAGCGATGTCATTGATTTGTTTCATGCCGTGCCAGTCACCGAGAGCGACATAGTCGAAACACTTAGGTAAACGTTCGAGGTCCAGTAGATTCGCGGTGCTGTTTTCGATTTCTTCATCATCGATGTTTGATTCGAATCCCTGAATGGTTCCGTGGGCTAACACGATCCAGGGGAGTTTCTCTGCCAGTGGATTTTCAGCGACAAAGTTTTCGTAGGAAAAAGTGCGTAGCCAGTGGGTGGGGTCGAGGCTTGCATGTCGGCGAAGAAGAGGGGCTGGAAAGAGCCAGGCACCGGGGGCTTCGATCGGCGTTGGGGTTGTGATCAGATGAAAGTTGGGGGCAAGTTGTTTTTGTTCTTGTTTAAAAAAATCTTGTTCCCAAATGCTTTCGACGCCGTAGAAGTCATGGTTGCCGGGAATGGCATAAACGGGTACTTGAAGATCGCCGATTGCTTTGCATGTGGCAGAAACAAGTTGCTTCTTGGGTGTTTGCGTGTCGAATAAATCACCGGCAACGACCACAAAATTCACATGGTTTTCGATGATGTAGTTCTTGAGACGAGTGACGGCTTGGAGTCGTTGTTGTGAGAGCAACGATCGTTTTTCATCGTCGCGAACTTTGGCGTAGGGTTTACCCAATTGCCAATCGGCGGTGTGGATGAAGCAAACGTCTCGTTGATTAGGTTGAACGGCGGCGGTTTTGCTTTCGTCTAAATCGAAGAGGGGTCTTTGGCTATTTCTTGTGGGCTCAGAGGGCATGGCAGTCCTTTCCAAGGGGCCGACTTTCTGTGGTGCGATTCGCGATTAATGAGTTGAATTGAGCATTGTGTAGTGGCATTTCAGCATCCCCTGATGCGGGCTGTTTGTCATTTTACCCCTGTCGCATCTATTGGAGTATGACAACAGGGCTGAGAAACGCCTGGCTGTCGTGAGCCAGTGGTTGAATGGTAGTGAAAATTTGATAACATGTACAGGCGATGAATGGTAGGCGTCCGTTTTTGTGGAGCAGCTTGAGGTTGCGCGGGGATTGAAGGAGGCGACGGACATGAGTGTTTCGGGAAGTCGAATTAAGCGGGGTGATTGCACGGCGGAGCAGGCGCAAGCTGTAGATAAGTTTTTGACGAATCAGTCGTTAAAGATCAATGCTTTTGCGGGAACGGGCAAAACAACGACGTTGCGGGTGATGGGAGAGGTGACACAGCGTCGAGGATTGTATTTGGCCTTTAATCGATCGGTAGCCGATTATGCCTCTCGGTTATTTCCGTCCAATGTCGAATGTCGCACGATACATTCGCTCGCTTTTCGGCAGATGCGAAGCGACTTCAAAGCGGAAGAAAAATTGATTGGTTCAACCAATCGAAATCAGGTTGCCAGTTTATTGTCGGTGCGGGATCTGCAGATCGGGGCCCAATCGTTTGCAGATCGGCAAGTGGCCAGTTTGGTTTTGGCGACTTTAAAAGTCTTCATGCATAGCGGCGACTCGGAAATAAAAGCGGAGCATATGCCGATGTGGGGTATTCTCTGTCGGTTATCTGAGCCTGAGCGGAAGAAGGCAGCTGATATTGTTTGTCAGTATGCGCGAAAACTCTGGCAAATGATGATTGATCCGTTGGATCGAACGCCGCTGGGGCACGACGGGTATTTAAAATTATGGGCCTTGGGGCGACCTAAGTTGCCAGCTGACTTCATCTTGTTGGATGAAGCTCAAGATTCCAATCCGGTTATGTTGGATGTGTTGAGTCGGCAAGCTGCCCAGGTGATTTATGTCGGGGATCGACATCAGCAGATTTATCAGTGGCGAGGTGCAGTGAATGCGATGGAGCAAGTTCGTACGTCGCATGAAACGTACCTAACGCAATCGTTTCGCTTTGGGGCGATGATTGCAAATTTGGCCAATCATGTACTGAAGCGTTTGGGGGAGGAGACCTTGCTAGTGGGCAATCCCAACGTTAACAGCAAAATAGGAAATGCTACAGCCAATGCGATTATCACTCGCACCAATGCCATGTTAGTGGGGATGGTTGTGCGCGAGTTAGAGAATGAAGGTCGCCCGTATGTTGAAGGTGGAACTCAAGAGCTACTGAGGTTACTGGAGGGTGTAAGTGCACTGCAACGTAACCAACGTTGTGATCAACCTGAGTTCTTTGGCTTCAAGAATTGGCGTGAGTTTCAAGATTTCGCCAATAGCGATGAGGGAGCTGAGTGGCGGATGCTGGTCGGTTTGGTGGAAGAATATACGGTCGACACTCTTATTCAGACGTTGAGCAGCGTGGCGGAGAATCCGCGGGAGAGCACTGTGATTCTATCGACAACGCATAAGGCAAAGGGACGCGAATGGGATCATGTTGAATTAGCGGATGACTTCAATGTGGAAGTGAAAGAGAAAAACGAGCCACTGAAGGATTATGAGCGGGAAGAGCTGCGAATAATGTATGTCGCTCTGACGCGAGCTAAGCAATCTCTGTTTGTGCCTGAAGCTTTGTTGGCGAAAATCATGAACCGCAAGCCTGCGGAACGGGATGCAGATAAAACGATTCGTATCAAGACCAGGAAAAAGAAAACCGATTTGGATGGTCCGCTGGAGAAGCCGAAGACCAAACGCAAAATGCCGTAAAAGCTGTCGAGATACTGGCGTTATCTAGAGGCTTTATATCAGGTTAGGGTTGTGCTGCGACGGCAATTTCTAGGGATGTTATGTGAGTGTCGTTTGGGTTGATGGAAATCTGATTCTGGCGAACATTAGCGGTTTCAATGCAGCACATTCGCAAATATTCTTGATCGCCGAAATCTGGCATGCGTATGGACTTAGCAATCCATGGATTCCAAACGACAGTTGAGTTGGAATTTTGAGAGTGAATGCCGATGAGTCGATGATTGGCCAGGTCGTGAAGTTGTATGTTCCTGGCAGTGCCTTGGTAGATGCGATCGGTTTCGGCGTTGAAGGCAATCGGAGAGGGGTGTGGCGGATGGTCAATTGCTGTAAGTTGGTCGAGATAGGGTAGATGGGCGAGGTCGCCCGTTATCTGCACTTGCTGGATGGCTCCGATATTGAAATAGGTGTGTAGAGCGAGTTCGAAGGAACAGGTGTCTGTCGCTTGGTTCGTGACGGCGAGCGCGGCTTGTAGTGTAGAGCCGAATTTCAAATCATAGTTGAGGTGCCAATGTCCGTGGTTGAGGGTCAGGGAGACTTCCACATGTTCGGTTGCTTGGCGAGTTGAGGTCACTTGCCAGGAAGAGGTGCGAGCCCAACCGTGAGCTGGAAGAGAGGGATCGGTTGGGTGAGTGCTAAACCAAGGGAAGCAGATGGGGATACCACCGCGAATGGGGCGGCTGGGTTCGAAAATGGCTGCTTCACTCATAAAGAGAAGAGGCTGGCGTGTATGCGAGGGGTGGAATTGGGTGATATGAGCTCCCTGCAGAAAGAATTGTGCTGAACAGCGAGGTGTTTGCACAATACCAATCAACAACCCGCTGGAGTGTTCTGCGAAAACGAGAGAGTCACTGAGGGCGAATTGTTGATTGAGATCTTGAAGAGAGCTCATGGTCTGTGTTGGGATTTATGGGGTTACTGGAGGAGCGTAAGTGTAAGGAGCTTCGATTCCTAGTGGTAATCCGAGCATCCAATAAAGGAGTAGGAATATTGTCCAGCAAACCAAGAAGGTGATTGAATAGGGAAGCATCATCGAGGTGACTGTTCCAATGCCGGTTCCTTTGACATAGCGTTGGCAGAAGACAACGACTAATGGGAAGTAAGGCATCATTGGAGTGATGATATTGGTTGTGGAGTCACCTACGCGGTAGGCCGCTTGGGTGAGTTCTGGCGAGATGCCAAGAAGCATGAGCATAGGTACAAAGATTGGAGCCAGTAATGCCCATTTGGCGCTGGCTGAGCCGATCAAGAGATTGACCATAGCGGAGAGGATGATGATGCCAACGATGGCGACGGGGCCCGGGAGTGTGCTGAGGTAGGCAGCGCCTTTCACAGCGATGAGGATTCCGATATTCGAATCGCGGAAAGCTCCGATAAACAATGCGGCAAAGAAGACGAGTACCAAGTAATAGCCCATGGATTCCATGGCTTTACTCATGCCTTTGATGACATCGCGGTGAGTTTTAAAGGTTCCGGAGGCGAAGCCGTAAACGACACCGGGAACCGCGAAGATAAAAAAGATCAAGGGTACGATGGCATCCATCAAGGGTGCGGCAGGTTTCATGCTGGTCAAAGAACCGTTAACACGGAGTGTTGAGTCGGCCGGATAAGCCCAATAGGTTACAAGGCCAACGCCAGCCAGGGCGATGGCGCCGGCCAGGACGATGGCTGTGATATCTCTACTTGTAAGTTCGGCCATTTTGGGGATTTTGTCAGGATCGCCATCGATGACCGTGGACTTGAGTTTGGGTTCGATGAGAAAGTCGGTGATGAGCCAGCCGATTGTGATAATGAGTACAGAGCTAGCTGCTGTAAAGAACCAATTACACAGTGGGTTGACAGGTCGAGCAGCATCGATGAGTTTGACACTTTCTTGGGTGATGCCAGCGAGCAATGGATCGATACCTGAGGGGATGAAGTTTGCGCTGAAGCCTCCGGCGACACCAGCGAATGCTGCTGCAATACCTGCAAGAGGATGTCGGCCTGCGGCATAGAACATGACTCCACCGATTGGAATCACGAGAACGTAGCCAGCATCAGCAGCGGTATGGCTGATGACTGCAACGAAAATCAACATCGGTGTTAAGAGGGCTTTCGGTGTGAAGCTGAGGATTAGCTTAAGTACGCCGTTGATAAGGCCAGCGTGTTCGGCGATACCGACACCGAGAAGAGCAACAAGAACAACGCCAAGGGGATGAAAGCCCACAAACTCTTTCACCATTCCCGCAAGAAACTTTGCGAGTTGATCTGGTTGGAGCATGTTGGTGACCTTCACGGGGTCTGTTTTGCCCGGGAGGGTTTCGGCGAAAGAGAAAGTGGAAAGCCAAGCCGATAGAACCCAAACGGAGATGATTCCGATGAGGAACAGTACAGCCGGATCGGGGAGCTTATTGCCTGCCCATTCGATGGCATCGAGAAAGCGAACGACGAGTCCACGTGGTTCATTGTTGGGAGTTGAGCCGGATTTGGGGCCGTTACTCATACTTTGGGATTCCTAGTGGTGACGGAGTTGGTCGTTCGGTGCGGTATGGGCGATTTGGGGTAAGTCGCCGACCTAGCGGGAGATTCTAGTCGGACTCGGGGTCGGTTTCTACCGGGCGCGGTAGCAAACTTACGCGTCCGTCCTTTTCGACCCAAACGGCCGCACATTGATCGAATTTTTGCAGCAGCCGGTAGGTTGCGCTTAGAGGCAGGTCGAGAACAAAGAAACCATGTTCATCTGGCCATTGGGAGGCTGGATCGACGCTGGCGGTAACAAAGAAAGGACATTGAGATTGGATGACCTCTTGCTGTAATTGGTCACGATAGAAGGAGTTTTCTTCTTCGGACCGGAGTTCGCTCTGCGGGTTGTCGGAAGTGATGATGGCGGCACTCTCCGCTTCATGTTTATCGAGGAGTTGGCGCGCTTCTTCAGAGACCGAGGATAGTCGCAAGAGGATATTGGGTGAGGTTCGAACCCAGTAGAGAGCCTTTTGGTAGGCTGATATGACTTCTGGTGGTATCGACATGATTTGGAATTGAGGCTTCGTGAGGCTAAGATGTAGGTTTGGCTAATCCCGGTAGCGTCCGAAAAATTTGGGGCCTGTCAAGGGAGAGCAAGTTTGATTTGATGGGTGAGGTTGCATTGAGTAACGAGAGTCAGCCAGAAAAGCGTCTGGGGCGTTTTGATTCGCCGGAGCAAGAAGTTTACTTGAATCTATGGCGTACGTACGATCGCTTGCGGATGTTGGAGGACAGTTTGTTTATGGACTTCGGATTGAACTGTCAACAATATAATGTATTGCGATTACTCCGGGCTTCGCATCCTCAAGCTGTGCCAACGTTGGAGTTAGCAGGGCGATTGGTTTCGCGAGCGCCGGACATTACTCGCATGTTGGATAAGCTTGAAAAGCAAGATTGGATTTCCAGGATTCGCCCAGGTGATAATCGGCGGCTTGTTCTGGTTGCGATTACCGAGGCCGGGGTGGATGTATTGAAGAGATTAGCTGAGCCATTGCGTCAGTGCCATCTTAATCAGTTGGGGCACTTGTCAGATCAGCAAAAGCAGCAGTTATGTGAATTATTGAAAGCGGCGCGAAGGCCGCATGAAACGGAGCAGAGTCCATGGCGATGAAAACAGATTGGGTAAAGAGTGTTGTTCGGCGCGTTAGCGGTTTCTGTTCTGTGGCCACATTTTTTTGGTTCGGGGTCTCCGTCGGCTCTGTGGATGACTCGCTTTATGGTGATGAGCCGACGAACAGAATGAACGTATTGCTAATATGCGTTGATGATCTCAAGCCATTGTTGGGTTGTTACGGAGATCCTCTTGCAAAAACGCCAAGTATCGATCGGTTAGCGAGCAGTGGGATGCTTTTTCGCAATGCCTATTGTAATCAAGCTGTTTGTTCGCCATCCCGGAACTCGCTGCTGACGGGCTTGCGTCCACAGACTTTGGGGATCTACGATCTTGGCACTCATTTTCGAAAGTCTCGGCAAGATTGTATTACACTGCCACAGCTTTTTAAGGACGCCGGATATCGAGCAGAGGGAATGGGTAAGATCTTTCATGTGGGGCATGGCAACGTCAATGATAAGCTGTCTTGGAGTTTGCCACATTGGAATGCAAAAGTGGTTGGATATGCCTTGCCAGAGAATAAGGCGTCTCAGGGCTTAACCCGCGAAGAAGCTCTCTTTGAGAATGACAACTCGAAGCCCATAAAGTCTTTGCCTAAGGGTGCGGCTATGGAACGGGCTGATGTCGACGATCAAGTTTATGCGGATGGTAAGTTGGCAGATCGCGTTTTGGAGCGATTGAAATATGCATCCGAGCATCCGGATGAACGATTCTTCATGGCCGTTGGTTTTGTTAAGCCGCATCTCCCGTTTTGTGCGCCGAGTCGCTATTGGGATATGCACGATCCTGCGAAATTTGAATTAGCTGAAATTCAGACGGCGCCAGTGGGAGCCCCTGATTACGCGCCGACAAAATGGGGCGAACTCCGGCAGTATCGTGGCATGCCTGAGACGGGGGCTGTGGAGGAGAAGTTACAGTTAGAGTTGATTCATGGTTACTACGCAGCGACAAGTTATATGGATGCGCAGGTTGGAAAGGTACTTGATGCGTTAGAGACAAATGGGCTCTCAGAAAACACGATTGTTGTATTGTGGGGGGATCATGGATGGCATTTGGGGGATCATGGGATGTGGTGCAAACATTCAAACTATGAGCAGGCAGCCCATATACCGCTGATTGTTCGTGTGCCGGGGAAAGAATCGGGGGAAGCTCAAGGGATGGTAGAAACCGTTGACATTTATCCTACGTTGGCGGAGTTGGCCGGAATCAAAATCACAGAGGAATTGGATGGACGGAGTTTTGTGAAAGCCATCGATGAACCGTCAACGGTACTGCGTGATCACGTCATTCACGTTTTTCCACGTGGTCAGATTTTGGGAAGGGCGATTCGAACGGATCGATATCGGCTAGTCGAGTGGAAAAAAATGGGTGCGGACGAATCGAAAGCGGAGTGGGAGTTGTACGATTATCAAGAAGATCCGTTGGAGAAGAGAAATCTCTTCGGAGAGGCTGAACAAGAAATTGTTGCTGGTCTTAAGCAAAAGCTACAAACTCATCCAGCCCCGCTGCCTCAGATCAAATAGTTCGATGGTGAGTAATCACGCACTGACTATGCGCCAACCTGTAAGTGCCTGAATCCATAGTGTGCCTGACAAGAATGGCACTTAATCCGGCTCCATTCCTATGTTTTCGGTGGTTCATGTTGGTGCCGGGGCTTGGTCATCAGCTTATGCGTTTTCGGCCTCCGCTTGACGACTCGCGGCTCAAAGCGATCGGGGCGATTTCCGACTAATGAGCCAAACAACACTTCTGTAGAAGACTATAAAGCCTTTCGTAATCTTCAATCTCACTTAGGATTGGAAATATTTATTTGAACGTATGTATCGAATGTTTGAAGCTGATCTGCCAAGGCTCGACCTTCCCTAGTATTGCGGTTTCACACATAACTTGTCGGATCAAGCTGTAAGCCAACATGTGCGCGCTTTCATTCCGAACTCGATGCGGCTCCTTGCATCTCAAATGCTCCATTTGCATTTCCGTCTTGAGAGACCGCAAGTTTAGTTCTGCCTCCCATCGCCTTCGGTACAAGGCTGCTAGGTCCTGAATCGTGTACTCGATCGGATCGAGTAGATCTATAACCACCAGCACTTCCTTGCTTCGGAAGCCCGCCTTTTCGACGCGAACGCGAAGTTCTCTAACTTCGATCGATTTTGGGTACATTTCGTATTCTTCGATAGTCATCCATGATGGACGATCCGGACGCGGCCACGACTCGATACGGTCGTCCTTCCCAAGACGCTTCCCCTTTTGAAAGTCGGTCTTTCGCATCTGGTGTTTTCGCATTACCACATGCACGCCTCGGGATTTCAATCGAGCCATGTCGAACCAACCCGAATACGCTCGATCTGCAAGGAAAACGTTGGTTTCCATGAGGATATCATCAATAGTTCGGAACAAGCTTACCTCGGCGGTCTGCTTGCCTTTATATTGCCCCCATAGCCATTTGAAGCACGACGCCAGTCGAGAGCGCAAAGAGAACAGCCATATGCATTAAAGGAAACCCGCAACCAGGCTTTTGAGCCGAAAGTTGAGGATACTCTCTTTGGTTTTCAGGAGTGTCTGGCATGGTTACCGTAGCGTCATCTCCCACGATGACCCGATGACCTAGCCACCGCCAATGATCAGGGGCAGATTCTTCGATGCCGTCACCTGTCTGGCACATGAGGCGATGCAAACTCTCCTCATCCAGTTTATTGCGAGCAATACAGTAGGCTCCCGTTTCCGAAGACGGTATCGATTGTGTATTGGCAACGCGATATGCAATCAGTTTTGCGACCGCACTGATGCATCCGTGGTCGAAACTAAGGACTTGCGAAAGAAGAGTCCACACGGTGACAGCTGTCGTGTATACTCGGGCCGAACCGAGAATTGCAATTTCCCCGAAGACCGAAGCGATACGTTCTGCGGGAACCAAAGCCGCAAAGAAAAGTTGATTGCTGTTGCGAGCATTTGCAATCTGGGATCGAAACGAGCCAATCATCGCATAGGGCCTCCATGCCTAGAGAGTGAGTAGTGATGTACTTCGCTCATCGCATGTGAGGCCTTTTTGCGTTAACAGCAACTAACTTGCCGTACCAAAAGAACTTACGCCAATTAAGTGCCATTCGTGCCTGGCACCTATTTTACGGCCGTCACGTTCTCCCTAGATCCATAGGGTGCCTGGCACCTAGTTCGCTGCCATCTGTTGGGTTTCCCAATTTCTGCTTGGAACCTAATCACGGTACCCAAACTCACGGTGCCTGGCACTAACTCACGGTGCCTGGCACTACGCAGTCCTAAGCACTCCCTTTTGTAGCTTAGTTGTCTGTTTCCATTGGCTACACGAAAATGCTGGGCCTTGAATTCAAGTCGAGCCAGCTACCGGGAAAATATCCACATTGACCCCATCCACACCTGGTGCCTGGCACCCAGTTTACAGCTATCCACCTGGTGCCTGGCACCAAAATCTCGGTTAATGGTATTTTATGTCCACTTCACTTCTGCTGTGCCTGGCACCTTAAAGCGGCCTTAATGGACGGTTCATTTCAGGGGGGATGGCTCGTCAAAATGCAACATGCCCGCTGCCTGTCGAGCAATGGATCGAGGAATGATCATCGTCTATACCCCGACTAAGACGCAATTTGGCCCAGGATCGCATTCTTCGCCCTGAGACACTCCCACCAGTTCTTTCGATAGTATGTAGTGTATTGAAAATTATGTGAACAAAAGATAGGTTCATACTTGATGCTTTCCTGAGGACTTGATAAAACTCTTTTGTTCACCATTCATGAAGGAGCGCATTATGAGAAAGAAACGGACCATACTCGCCGACCCAGATGTCCAAGGGACCTTTCATGTCTTCAGCCGTTGTGTCCAACGGAAATCTCTGCTGGGCGACGGAAAAACTTCCAGAGGATCCACCACCAGAAGACGGCACATCGTCCTGAAAAGGATCAAAACCCTAGCTGCTGCCTTTGCTATCGACGTAATAAATATCTCGATCATGCTCAATCATTTTCATCTTACGCTTCGAAATCGACCTGATTTGGTCAAGCTGATGAGCGAT
>JBILTA010000656.1:0-3312 GCA_044371785.1 Pirellulaceae bacterium
ATCGGCAGATGCCATCGAGATGTTGGGCTGGTTGGAACTCTTGATGGATGATGCGCCCGCTTTGGTTATCACAGGCATGTCGCTCAGTGTTGTTCCCGACGCCGTACATGGCGATGCTTTCTTGCCGAACCAACTTCGCTCTTCACTAGGTTTGATGGATAACGAACGAAGATGGGCACGCGATGCGTATTCAATGATGGTGGCAACTCAATCTAGAGAAGAATTACATGTTGTCGTGGGACGCTTGGGAACTGGAGGTGAACCGTTATTGCCAAGTCGATTGTTATTCGCCACCACAACGGAGCATATCGGAGCTCGTGTTCATCACCTCTTGAAAGTACGTTCGCGTTCGGCAGCCGGGGAGAAATTCAGACGCTGGCAACCACTTGATGAAGATCAGTTATTGCCTATTCCTGAACTGACCGAGGTGCGGATTCCCGATGTCTTGTCGGTGACCGACTTCAAAAGTTATTTGTCATGCCCTTATCGATACTATTTGGATCGCGTGCTGAGATTAGAAGAACTAGATGATAGTCCTATCGAACTCGATGCGCGACGATTTGGAACTTTAGTGCATGACTGCTTAGACAAATTAATCGATCCTGTCATCAATAGGAGTCAGGATGCTGAGCAGATCTTTGATTTTCTGAAAAAGCAGTTGGATTTGCTGGTGGTACGAAAGTTTGGTGTCGCCAAATCGGCAGCTCTTGAAATTCAAGTTGCCCAAGCCGAGCAGCGTTTACTCGCGTTTGCTGCGGAACAGGCGAAACGGGCTGCTGAAGGTTGGATCATCAAATACACGGAATTAGAGATCAAGAAGGGGGATGCTTTTTTCCCAGTGGAAGGTGGCGAATCGATGAAGCTCAAAGGCCGAATCGATCGCATCGATTATCACGAAGAAAAGCAAGTGATGGCGATATGGGATTACAAAACCAGCGATACCTATAACGAACCGCGTGAAGCGCATTACGACGAGAAGAAAGACGAATGGAGCGATTTACAATTGCCACTCTATCGGCACATGATCCGTAAGTTTCGCGAAGGGACGGAATTAGAAGTGGGCTATATCACATTGCCCCGAAAGTTAAGCGATATCAAGTTTCGAGTTGCTCCCTTTACAGCCGATGAGCTCGCATCGGCCGATCGCAAAGCGGCTGAGATTATTCGTGACATCCGGTCTGGGAAATTTGGTCCACCCGTGTTCCCCGCTCCGTTTCCTGTCGATCCCTACGCAGCGATTTGCCAAAACGACATTTTACGTCGAGGTCCTTTAACTCGAGTGCGATCTTCGTAAGTGTGCCAGCACAAACCGTTCTGACATTGGCATTTTTGATTCTCGAATTGAAATAGTGAAAATCATGGAAGTAGTACCACACCAGGACGCAGTGTTGATTCGAGCTTCAGCTGGAACAGGGAAAACGTTTCAATTGTCTACCCGACTCTTGCAACTGTTGGTGACTGGTCAGCCTGTCGACAAAATTCTCGCTACCACGTTTACGCGAAAAGCTGCGGGCGAAATTCTTGACCGCGTTTTGGAACGTTTGGCAGCGGCCATCGAGAATCCGAAGAAATTGGATGAACTCAATGGTTCGCTATTGAATGTGCAACTCACGAAGCCCGAGTGCCAGGTCCTGTTGAAGAAGTTGACTGCCCAATTGCATCGGCTGAGGATCAGCACCTTGGATAGCTTCTTCTCGCAATTGGCTCGAGCCTATGCGTATGAACTAAGGTTACCGGGCGGGTGGCAATTGATGGACCCGCAACGCGAAAATTCGATTCGCCAACAAGCGATTCAATCGCTTCTGGATCAGCATGATCGCGGTCAGTTGCGGACGATGCTGAATCTGTTAGGGAAAGGGGAATACTCGGCAGGAATATTGCGAGAAATCGAACGGACGGTCGAAAATGGGGCCTCCTTAGCGGGAATTACCGATGTCGATGCCTGGGACAATCCAGCGGTACCGAAAGGAGCGGGTGAAAGTGAATTGGAATTTGCCATTCATGCACTCCATCCCAACGATGATTTTAAGGTCTCCCTAAACAAAGCTTTAACCAAGTTGCAAACTCAAATCATCGATAGTGAATGGGAAACCATTGCCTCTTCGACACTCATTCTGGCAACCAATAGTCCTCAACCCACTTATAGCCGAGCGGCAATTCCTGATAGCGTGGTAGATGCTTTGCTTGTGATTCGAAAACAAGCCGTGCATGTGGCTTTAGCCGTTTATCGCAATCAAACCACGAGTAGTCGAGAGCTGCTGGATTACTATTTGAACTACCTAGATGTACAGAAACGACAAATTCGAGAATGGACGTTTGATGATGTAAGTCGCAAGCTGGCACGCTGGCTTAGTAGTGACGATATGAGTACCGAAAATCTAGGCTTTCGCCTCGACTTTGCAATTGACCATCTGTTGCTGGACGAGTTCCAAGATACATCATTGATTCAATGGGAAGTTCTCCGTCCTTTCGTCGAGAGCATCGATCGTCGTCGCAAGCAAGATGCGTGCAGTTTCTTCTGCGTGGGTGATACCAAACAAGCCATTTATGGATGGCGTGGTGGTATTGCCGAATTGTTCGATGAAGTGGGTAAAAAATTACCCGAACTCAGAACTCAGTTCTTAACCGATAGTCGCCGCAGTAGTCCCATCGTATTGCATGCGGTCAATCAAGTATTCTCAAATCTTGATCAACATGAGGCCTATGGTAAGGGGACTGTTGAGGCGGGCAAATGGCTCACGGCCTTTAATCCCCACACGGCGCATCACGGAGAAATGGTTGGCTATGTTCAACTTTATCAGGGGACTTCAGACAAAGAACTGACCTCCAAAGAGCGTGAATTGGCCCTGTTCACGAAAGCGGCCGAAGATGTAGCTGAGATTGCCAAGAAGAATCCGCAAGGTTCCATCGGCATCTTAGTTCGAACCAACGATGAAGTTGGTTTAGTTATCGACTTATTGCGAAAATATAAACTTGATGTAAGTCAGGAAGGGGGTAATCCGCTGACCGATTCGGCAGCCGTCGAGGTCATACTCTCTTTGCTCATGATTGCTGATCACCCTGGTCATTCAGTTTCGGTTTGGCATCTACGGCACTCGCCCCTAGAGTGTAAGTTTGACGCCCAGTTGTTCGAGAAGCCCGGTGATCTCTCGCTACTTCTGCGGCATGAATTGACCGAATTTGGATTGTCAAAATTCTTGATCAAATACTGCGATATGTTGGCTGAGTTTTGTAACGAACGCGATCAGCTTCGTTTGGAACAATTGATTCAGCAAGGCTTTAGTTTCACTATGCAACATCATTCGCGCGTGC
>JBILTA010000655.1:0-3312 GCA_044371785.1 Pirellulaceae bacterium
GAGGCAAAGTTCCTGCGACAAATGTCTCTTCAATGGCTCCGGCCGCGATTCGCAGCAAATCATCATCAACAATGCCACCGCTTTCACCACCACCGACACTCGCTTCGCGCCCACTCTCAAGCGAACTGCGGATGTCAAACTCGAGCTTCCAGCGTTTTTTGGACTCTACGGCAACACAACTTAATTGAAGCGTACCTATCTCGGACAACTCCGCTTCCAATTGAACTCGCTCGAGTGATTTCTGTCGGCCTTTGCCGGTGTCGATGACCGTGCGGATCGGAGGCAAGGAATGCATCTGAGCTGGATCGACCTCCACAACACTTCCGATAGGATCCGCTAATCGCAAACTCGAAACGTAAACGGGAAACTCGACGGGCACTCCAACGGCCAACTCCAAGCTCTTATCCGCCAAGACGAATTTCTCACCGGGCGAAGCTTCACCAGGCACTAAGCAGAGAGCTTTAGGTGGTTGTTTGGAAATAGCCAAATAGTAACTGCGAGCTAAACGGGCATCGATCTTGATCCCCAAACCGCGTCGCACCAAGCCGAAGTACGCAGCTCCTTCAGCCACAGCCAAATCCTTGCGCGGCGCGGCCAATACACCGGGGCACCAATCTGCTCCGCAATCAGGCAACTTGCCAGCAAACCACGCAGAGACCACACGTACAATTGTACGCGAAACAACATCAGATTCTAGCACGCCACCATTAAACAATATCCAATCTGGCTTGGCCGCCGCGAGATCGCTGTATCGACCACGATCCTCGTCGCTCCGGCCAGCCCACGCTTGATCTTGTAAGAAGGCGCTCAAATGTTTGGTAATCGCAGCATCGGATGCGTATGGCAAGCCGAACTCCACAAAGCCGCTTGCTATCGTGGTCGGTCTACTTCCAAACTCGACATCCGGTAAAAAGCCTTCGACCAAAACTTGCTGAATATCGCTTTGGCTCACCCCAACCTGAGTCCCTGCGGCCAAGAGCTTAGCTCCCCCCCCAGGCAAATGAATCGTATAATTCTCGGGAGCGTTAGCCCCCAGCAAAATTTCTTTCGCTGTACGACAACGCTGACGCAGTGCTTCCCACTGCCGATGTGGCAATTGTTTCCCGGGCGCTATCCGCTGTTCCAAAAATCGAGCCAGAGCTAAGTCAAAGTTATCTCCGCCGAGAATCAAATGTTGTCCCACTGCAACTCGATGCAATGTTATGGTTGAAGCTATCGATTGATCAATGATGGTGCCATCTTTGCTTCCGTGCGACTCACGCACCCGGATCAAGGTAAAGTCTGTGGTACCACCGCCGATGTCGCAAACCAAAATGGTCTGCCCTGCTCGAATGATCTTGTCCCATTGATCGCGATTGCGATGCAGCCAAGCATAAAACGCAGCTTGCGGTTCTTCTATTAGAAAGACCCGCTTAAGGCCCGCCAGCTGGGCTGCTTGAACTGTCAGCTCACGCGCTACTTCATCAAACGAAGCAGGGAGTGTAATAATAACTTCCTGCTGTGCCAGCGGATGTTTGGGAAATTGTTCATCCCAATCTTTGACGATCTGCTCTAAATAGAGACTACTTGCTTGTACGGGAGAGATCTTTTCGACATCTTCATCTGCATGCCATGGCAAGAGAGGCGAAGTTCGGTCGACGCCTTCATGGCATAACCAACTTTTAGCGGATCCAATTTGCCGACCTGGCATTAATCCACCGCGCTCGCGAGCCCAAACACCCACGGTCCGCTTCGGCACAATCTTGCCGCCGCGACGCTCCGCTTGGTCACCTAATTCGTCTACGGTCCATTGATAGGTAAATGAAGGTAGCGTATCGCGTTCTTCGTGAGTCTGCCAATCAACCCATTGCTTGATTTTAAAATGTGTTACGGTTGGATTTGCCTGTTCGGTATCGACATAAGCCACTGCGCAGTTGGTGGTACCCAAATCGATTCCTACAAGGTATCGGCTCGGTGCATCCTGCATGAGCAAGTCGCCAGCGTCACTCACTGTGTTTGAACCTCTGCATCCTCGCGAACATTAAATTCAAGCTTCCACCGTTGATTATCACGTATACTTTGGCACCACAACTCAAAAACACCTAACTCGGTGATTTTGCTGTGAAACTTTACCGGTACAAAGCCTTCCTCCGGTACTGCTTCCGCTTGTAGTACAAGTTCCATCGGCGCGGTTTCGACTAACTCTTCTTCATCCCACCATTTCAACATACTGCCTGGTTGATCTTCTTTGCGAATCGGCGACGCGAAGAATCGAAAGCGAACAGGCTGTCCAACAATCAGGCCGACTTCGCGACTGGGCACATCGATAGCCGTACCTTCTTCCATACCAAAGGGTACAACACATAAGGCTTGCAATGGTCGCGGCATACCGGGTACCGCCAAGCCGGCGCTTTCGATACCCACATAATAGCTACGAGCGGTTCCACCTCGGATGCGAATACCACCGTGCGAGGTCGACCATGCATAATAGGCCGCACCACAAGCAACGGCATGATCGAGATCTTCGAGATCCCCGAGCACTGACAGCGTCGACGCTCCTGCTTCATTCCAACTCGACACAACCTGCGAAAGACGGTTACGAAATGCGGCCGCTTTGAATACGCCACCATTGAACAACAAATGGGTCGGCCGGATAGCAGCGCTGCTCGATTGCGAGGACAAAAATTGGGCAATATGTTTTGTAATACCCGTATCATGCTCGTAAGGAAGACCGATTTCCTGAAAACCACTTTGCGGTTGTCGTTGGGGCTGAACCTCTACTTGGCACAGCGGAAAGAAACCATCGATCAAAATCGATTCTGCTTCGCTGCGAGTGATTTCTGTTTGCACAGTCCCACCAATCAAGCGACTACCACGCCCCAAAACAGCAATGGTTTGTGGATCTTGTCCACCAGCAGTCAACAAACTCTCTTTAGCTTTTCGGCAAGAATGCCACAACGACACGCTTTGCCAGGGATTTAGTTTTGTGCCACGTTCAGCAAACTTCTGGGCCAAGAAATGGGCGAGGGCCAAGTCCATGTTATCGCCACCGACCAACAAATGATTGCCTACCGCAATACGTTTCAGGGCTAGTTCGCCTTGTTCCTCTTCTACTTGAACCAAGGTCAAATCGGTCGTGCCGCCACCGACATCGCACACAAAGATAACGTCACCCTTTTTTACCGCTCGCCGCCATTGTTCCCCTTTGCTTTGAAGCCAATGATAGAGAGCCGCTTGAGGTTCTTCGAGAAGAATAAAATTCTCAGGCAACCCTGCTTCTATGGCTGCTTCGCGCGTCAGTTCACGGGCAGCCATATCGAAGGAAGCTGGCAC
>JBILTA010000832.1:0-3306 GCA_044371785.1 Pirellulaceae bacterium
GTACGCAACACCCCGTCCTCGGCACTCACCGCAACACCCAGATCGGGTGATGCCTCGCTTGCGAGCGCGAGCGCTTGGTGAAGATCGGCCCGATCACGCTCAAGGCTCTCCTGCAGGTTGGCAGAGGCACTGAGCTCTGAAACTGCCGCTTGCAGAACTCCTGGCAACTCCTGGCGCAGTGGCGCAGAACGCATGGCCTGAGCGAGCACCCAGGCCACGCTGGCGGTCAGCGTCATGCGTCTGGATTTGGACTCAGCAGCAGTGGGAGATGGGCAGTAAGGGATGATCCGTTGAGCGGCGGCAGGAACAACACGCCGGATCGCAGCAAGGGAAGACCAATTCAACCCACCTGGAGTACACAGGGGTTGACTGATCGGTTGTACCGAGCGGAACATTTGCTTCAGCGGCTGCCGCGGCTTCATATCCTCAGAGCCGAGCGAATTCAGTTAAATCTCGGCGAGAGGTTCATGCAAATCGACATGCTGTCCTGGCTTGACAAACCACGACGCCAACATGCCATCGACTGGAGATTCAACCTGAAGAATCGCTTTATCGATCTCTAATTCGGCGATGACTTGATCACGCTGTACAGCACAACCAGAAGCACGCAGCAGAGTCAAGACCGTAGCGCTGGAAAGACCGTCACCGAGCACTGGAACGGTAACCCTGACCCGTCGAGCATCGGCCGGGTCCACTGGCAGGGAAGCTGAATAATGATGCGCCATACCCCTATGAAGCTCATCATTCGGCCCCGTCACAGCTTGCAAGGATGGCCAAACCGCATGCACTCTAGGATGACACCCCAATAGCCGTTAGTGATCGACGCTCGCGCAGCATAGGCCGATGATCCAGAAAGCAATTGATGCAACGCAGGCAAATTATAAAAAGGGACCGAGGGCATCAAATGATGGTCAAGATGATAATTAATATGATTTGGACAAATCAGAATTGATTCAATCAAACTCGCCTTTGTTGTCCTAGTCTGAGTGAGCGGCTCAGCAGGATTGTTTTCAAGACCAAAGTGCTCCGCGATCGACCTGAGATGAGCAATTGGCATGAAGACAAGATAATAGGGAACAAGCCAAAACACCAGAAAATCTTTTCCCAGCTGCATCGAAAAGATCGCAATCAACACCATCGTGTAATACGAAGCTCGCAACACTTCCCTGCCCCAGTCCCGCCCATTAACGAATCTCGGCAAATCCAAAGTCAAACAGGTAAAGGCCAATTTAAGAGGCACATGAAAGACAACTTTTAGCCACAATGCAGCCATTTGCATGCGCGTCTTTGGAAACGCCCAATCGGCATTTTGCTTACGCCTCCAATCCGGATCTTTCATGGAGTTGGCATAGCGATGATGCTCAAAATGATTAGCACGATAGCTGGGTAAGCTGATCATGAGCGGCCATGCAGCAAACAGCTCAGCGATACGATCATTGAGAGAGCGATTATCTGCAAGATGGTAATGCGCGCCTTCATGCATCAGAATTGCAAGCGAATGCTGGCGACTACCAATCACAACGATTGCGAATGCAGCCATCCAAGGATTCTGAACAAGCTTGCAAACTATGATCAAGACTGCAATTATCAACCATTCTGCGACAATAGAAAGTGCAGACCGAGTCGGCTTTAGCTTGCTGAGAGCCGACAGCTTTTCAGGTGAAAGCTCTGCGAAAACCGCAGATCGCAATTTCAAATCCTCAGCCACGACACACGATTGCAGCCTGATTTCAAGCATAAGGCACCTGCCTCGATTGACCACGCTTTCTGAACTGAACCGCGACACAACGACGCCCCGCCTGATCCCCAAGTCACTTGAGACCAGGGCCCAGCCCATCCAGATGGCCAGACCTCGCCAGGCACCGTAGACATACATCGTCGTGCGGACTCTCAACAAGTCGATCGCCCCACGAACATCGCACAACCGGGATTACTTTTTGCAACAGTCGAGAATGCTTTCCAGGGCAATCAGTACATTCTGACTTAATAGAAGGGCAGTTTCAGGCCAATCTTGATTGACGACTAGCCCTTCTAATCCAGGCCAGGCTCTTGATTGATCGATTAACGATGAACTCTAACCTTCTCAAAAAATTGTCGCTGTGCGGCATTGCCGCTCAACTTGGCACCGGGATCGCCCTTGCCCAACCAACTCCCAACTTGATTGGCACCTGGACTGGCGAGAGCCATAGCATCAGCGTTGATGGCAGCAAAACCAACCCCACGTCGTCATGGGAGAAGCCGGCGTTGGGCGCCAGGAAAATCACCCTGGAAGTGACACAACAAAAAGATCGTCGTTTTTGGGGCAAAGTTTATGCCAACGGAGAACTACAAGGTCCCTTCATCGGCGTTCTCGGAGTTGACATCAAAAATGTTGCCCTGATCGGCCCGAACGCCAAGGCAATTGGCACATTGATTGGAAACAACGAGATCGAATACTGCTACTTGGATGCAAATATTGCCAGCGGCAACAGCCTCTACGCAGCAAGCTGCAGCGAGCTGTTCAGAAAGTAACTCTCTTCAAAATAGTCTCTTTTAGTCAAAAAGAGATTTGGTTCCACAGCCGGATGCTCCCCAGGGGCATCCGGTCTTTGATTGCCGTGAGCATCCCCAGCAGTGGTACGCAATACAACTCAGCTCATCAGCACGTAAACGCGCCAGAACTGCTTCATCTGCTCTGTTGTCCCGATGCTGACTCGCAGCGAGCCGTCGATCAAGGGCTTGCCGGCCATCGAGCGCACAAGAATGCCTGCTTTTCGCAAACGAGCCTCCTCCACTGCAGCTGAACCTGCAGGCCAGATCAGCAGGTAGTTGCCGCCATCGGCGTGGTGTCGCACCCCGGCCTGCTGCAACTGCTCCACCAGCCAGGTCCGTGCACGAATGACCTCGGCGACGTAGGCATCGGTGTAGGCCTGATCGGCCAGGGCGGCGCGGGCCGCGGTCACCGCAACGCTGTTGATGTCATAGGGGCCGGTGACCCGGCTGATGCGATCGATCACCGCAGCGGCGCCGATGCCAAAGCCCATGCGCAGACCCGCCAGACCGGCGGTCTTGGCCAGCGAGCGCAACACCACCAGATTGGGCGTGGCCGCAAAGTCGGCCAGGGGCAGCACGCTGTCGCCGGTGAAGGCCTCATACAGCTCATCCACCACCACCAGGGTCTGGGGCGCCGCGGCCGCCAGCTCCAGGATCGGCTCGGGGGCCAGCCGCGTGCCGGTGGGGTTGTTGGGATTGCAGATCAGCAGGATGCGGGGTGAACCGCCCACCAGCGCGTCCCGAACCGCTTCCAGGGGAAACCCAAAATCGGGC
>JBILTA010000657.1:0-3304 GCA_044371785.1 Pirellulaceae bacterium
CAAACACAGCAAAATAACAATGCGTTGGACGCGGAGCCGCCGATCGCGTCGCTCCTGAAGTCAATGTTGATTGGCGGCGGCCCGGTCAACGCAGACGTTCGTCCTTTACAACAGCCTCATGCAAATCCGACTGAGTATTGCCGCCCGAAATCGTCAATTCTCACGTGCCATGAGGCGTGTGAGACCGCTTGTGCAAGCCAAACTCGAATTGATTGAAGAGCTTCGCCTGAAAGACCCGACATGGGACGTCGTCTTGTTGGCAATCACAGACGAATACGATGTTGATCGACTTGACATCATTCCCAACAATGACGATGTGTTGCAAATCATCAACGGTTTTCCAGCTGCACTCGACCTGTCGCAGAGTAATGACGCGAATATTATCTCAGCCGTGCTGCAATGTGTTCGCAACTCCGTTCATCAATGTAGACTAACTCCCGATGATTACGCGATGGTCGACGCGATCTTGAAAGCCACTTGAGGACATCGTCAAACCCGAGAATCGGGACGAACAAAATGTTGGACCGAAGCCCCCGACGGTCCGCTACGAAATGGTTACCGTGTTGGCGGGGGCTCGGTCAACATTGTCGTTCTGCCAGAGAAGCGCATGACGGAAAAGAAGTACGGAACATGCTCATATTGTCGTGCGTTGCTTCCGAGCGATCAGTCGCAGCAGTGCTTGGCCTGCGGATGGGATTGGCACGATGCGGCGAATCCAGTCAAAAGGGGCAATCCCAACTGGAATCGTTTCGGCGTTGATGAGACTGCAATGTATACAGTTGACCTATGCCAGCGCTCAGATGGACATCGCTACTTCGAATACACTAAGGTTGGCGAATCGATTCCGAATACGGAGCGTGTTCGACAGACAGAGCCAATGCGAGGGGATGATCTCCTTCTCTGGCTTCAATCATGGAAACGCCAGCATCTAACGCTCACGACAGGAGAACAATTCTTGTTTGACGCTCATGGGATTTGGCTGCTTTACTCCGAGGCACAAAGAATGCGAGACAAGAAGATCCGGTGGTGGATGGGCGATCAATCCTTTTGGGTCAATGGTCTCGCCCCACGTTTTCCTGAGGCTTAGAATGGCAGAACCAAGCGATGGACGCGAAGTGCTCGATCAAGCGTTCTGACTCGCGTTGAGTCCCCCGCTCGCACTCGGTCATCGCAAACGTTATTTGGCAAATGAGATGAAGTGCCGGAATTGCCAAAACACGTTCAACGTTTGCCCAAACACATCGCCCGGAATGTTCTTCATCTTCGCGAGCGTTTTTGCAGCCGCGTTCGCCGCACTGCTTACAATTACGTTACTGTGGTATCATTCATTCGCAATTGTAGGCACAATGATCACAGGGATCGGCGCGGTAGTGTTCTTCAGTGAATCGGATGCGAAAATGCGATGGGCCGCCAAATTCAACGATAGTTCAAAGTGTCCGCACTGCGGCAGTCAATACGTCGTAAGGTGGTGGTCGCGAAACAACGCCGAGCACTAGTAACGCTTCGGATGCCAAATAACAATGCCATGCACGCCGAGCACGCGATCGGCCGTTTTTCCAATGGTGACCTCACTCGCGCGTGCCGGGTGATGGCAAACGTTAGCTGCGACAGGAGAACATCACTCAATGCTCAGTGTCGGTGACGTAGTTGATGCCGAAGTTACCAACGTCCAAGTTTTCGGTATCTTCTGTCGACACCGTGACGAAGAATTGCTCGTTTTAATCCCAGAGACATCGTGGATCGCTTCAGCCTGCTCATGCAAACAATTTGCTGAACCCGGCGACACGGTCACCGTAAAAATCATAAATGTCGATGCTGAATCCCGAAAGATTGCTGCAACAATCAAAGGTCGTCACCCGAATCCTTGGGAAACCGATCAATTAGATGTTGGTCGCCGGTACTCGGCACGAATCGTCCGGTATGTGGAAGAGTCCGATAGATGCAATGATCAGCCTGCGTTCCTGATCGAACTTCTCCCCGGTGCATTTACAATGCTCTGTGACACGCAAAAGTCATTCGTACCCGGTGATCATGTCACCGTCATTATCCGGTCGTCCGATCCAAGAAAGCGGGCGGTTGAGGTCGCACTAGAAAACGACAGCTAACAATCGGTTCAACCGGAGCCGCGGGCCGCGCGGTTCCTGAAATCAACGTTGGTTGGCCGCGGCCCGGTTAACCGTGTCGTTCTGCATTGAAGCATGAATCCACAAGCTGTCATTGATGAATCACGCCCGATGCTCAGAGAGTTTCTCTGTGACATTGGACTTATTCGTGAAACTGAATCGCTCGAGCTATCGCGAATACTTGGTGCTTTCAGCACTTGGATTGAATACCAAACCGTTCAAGATGAAGATCGATTCTATCTTGCGTCTCGTATAGGTGCTTTCATTTGTGAATACATGATTGATGCTGGACTTGCCGAACGACTTATCGTTGACAATCGCATCGTCCTCCGTTTGCCAATTACCGCAAAAGTACAACGCGAGTTTGATCCATATCCCGTAGCTTTGGCTATCGCAGACAAACAAGCGACTTTGCAACAGGTCATCGATGCATATTCCGGGAAAAGCCAGTAAAATGCAGAACAAAGCCATGCACACGGAGCACTCGAAAACGCGGTTTGGCAATGGTTGCCTCACTCCTCGTGCCCGGTGATGGCTGGCCGTTCTGGCAATCAAACCGAATCGTGAATTTCCTCGTACTCCGCTCAGCGGTGCTCGTGCTCGAATGGACTGTAACGTGCAAACCAAACGTTGAACATGGAAAAAATGGTCGGTTATGGAGGTTACTAATTGCTGAAGAAGAGTGGGGAACACTAATCGCCACTAATTCTCACTAATCTCAAGGCGTTGCACTGCCCGTGATGAACTACTTATGTTGTATGAGGCCGGCTCGTTGTAATAAATGGAAATGGTAAGTGATTAGCATCGCTGAAGCTTTCGTGTTTTTTGTGTCTTTCGTGGTTGCCAAATAATGGGCTCACTGTTGGTGGAAAACTCAAGAAGTCGGTCATGCTCGAAATAAGTCGCTTTACGGTGTAGAATCTGTGACGGTAGTAGTGATGGCCGTTATGTAGAGCGGTACCAGACACAAAAGCCAGAACTATGGCATGCATCAAAGTCGCCGTTGATGCTTTAACAGAAGGACAGCATCACTCGGCGACTTGATGATGCCTAGCGTTCTGGCATCCGGAATCCAATACTCCACGACGTTCTGATCGCCCTGAAACGCGTTAAAGTTGAACGGCATATTGACGTCGACCGAGATGTCGGTAGTGCATTTGAAGTGGCAAAAAAATGGTGGG
>JBILTA010000124.1:0-10594 GCA_044371785.1 Pirellulaceae bacterium
GCATGGATCCTCACCAAACTCGCCGACCTACGAGATCATCGAGCTAACGTTATTTCTGATCGCTTTGTTGTGTTCTTGACGCCCGCCCTCGCTCTCCTCTGGGGGGCAATCGTACTCTGGACGGCTTTGGTCGTTTTCCACTTCCTTACAAAAATGGTGGTGTCCCTATCATGAGAAAACCTCCAACGAATCCGAATGAAACGTCACCGCGCAACCCACTAGCCAGCCATCAAGTTCGGCGAAGTCAACGACGCGGTATCGGACAGATCGAAATCATCATTACTGCCATTATTGTTGGCACACTTGCCGGTTTGCTTTCGACACTCTCGTATCAAATCACTCGAGTTCAGAAAGATGCGCGGCATTACCAACTCGCAGTATACGAACTTGCAAACCAACTTCGGAGAATCAATCAACTACCAAAAGAGGCCGTCGATAGCGAGATTTCCAAACTGGCACTCTCAGCAACAATCGTAGAACGCATCCCATCGGCCAAACTTCAAGGTCGAATCATCAAAGATAAGTTGGGAAAACGAGTCGAATTAGAGCTGAGCTGGGAACGCGTTGGGACACCAGAACCCCTCCGCATGACAACCTGGATTTCAACGATAACTGGCCCCGATGCTTCAGAAAATCCAACAGCCCCAACTCTCGAATCACAATCGGACGAAAAACCGGCAACGGGAGAACCATCGTGAACCATCGAAATCGTCGAGCCTCTTCCTTAATCGAACTGATGGTGCTGGTTTCAACCACCAGTATCATGTTGCTCGTGACCATCGGGTTTATTCATCGCACCCTCGCTTGGTCCAAGGAAGTTGCGCTCATAAGTGATGAACTGCGAATCAATCAGCAACTGTCGCTCCGTTTCGTACAAGATGTGCATGACGCAGTAAGCGTGGAAATCTCGAGTGAATCGGAGCTCAAGCTGACACAACCTCAGCAAGTTATCCTCTACCAAATAGAGGGTAATAAGGTCACTCGACAACAATCCTCAAGCTCTTCGAACACAGTAGCAGAAATTGGTCAAGCTCCTTTACCCAAAGATCATTTTGTATACCCATTAGATCGCATCCTGCGATTCACTAAAGGCGAAGCTGAAAACTGCGTTCAACTACAGCTTCTGCAAACCGCCATAGACTTCGAACAGCCTAAGACTATGTGGACGATTGAGGGCTATTCTAAGCCTCTGGCCTCTGGAGAGAAACAATGATTAAGAAATCAGCATTACGCCTCTCCCGTTGCTTAACACTCACTCGTTCAAGCAGTATGACGAGACGCGGAGCAGCGGCTCTAATATGTGCGATGACTGCGGCGATCGTATTTCTTGGAATGGCGGGCGTGGCGGTTCGTACTTCCCTAAAAGCTCGCCAAGAACGAAAAACGGAAAAGGATCTGAACCAGATCGAGTTCCTTCTTGAATCTGGGCTGCTCCGAGCCAAAGAAAAGTTAGCCGAAAATTCAGATTACCAAGGAGAAACTTGGCTTGATCAAGAGTCTCCCTACGGTCTGGGACATTGGCAAATTGTTATTTCCGTAACTTCACGAGGAATGCCTCCCGACACCTCAACCTCTACCAATGTATCCCCAGGCGAGAGTACATCCACAACCAAGATAATTCAAGTAACGGCTAGATTGAGCGAACGTAACTATTCGCCATCAACCATCCAGCGAACACGTCAGCTCATGCTCCGCCCCGATTCGAATTAAACCAACCAACCCATTAGATCTGGAGACTCATTTATGAAATTGAATATGAAACGAAACATGAACCATCAACTAAATGCTCGAGGCTTTACCCTCGTAGAACTTCTGGTCGTCATTGCGATTATCGGAATTCTCGTTGGACTTTTGCTACCGGCAGTACAAGCAGCTCGAGAAGCCGCTCGTCGCTGTAGCTGCATCAACAACATGGCCCAAGTCGGTCTTGCAATGCATCATTTCGAATTCAACCACGAGCACTTACCAGCTGGGACCATTAATCCACAAGGCCCTATCCGCTACGAACCCATCGGACAACACGTCAGTTGGACCGTTGCCCTATTGCCACACTTGGAGCAAAGTAGCTTATACAAAGCGATTGATCAAACAGCAGGGGCCTATGCACCCGTCAACAAGAAAGCACGACAAATCGCAATTGCTTCATTCATTTGTCCCAGCTCCCCTGAAAACTATATGGCTACGGAAGATAACTATCCTATGTCAAGTTATGCAGCCGTCTCGAATGATATCGAAGCACCCATTGATGTGAACAATAACGGTGTGTTTTACTTGAACAGTCGAACGAAATTCTCAGACATATTGGATGGCGCTTCCAACACGCTATTCTTGGGAGAGAAAACATCCCAATACATCGATCTCGGCTGGGTTTCCGGTACACGCGCCACGCTAAGGAACGGAACTTTATCCGGACATAACACCTTCTCAAACCAACCTGAACCAACCAGCGAGTTTGGAAGCTTGTTCGTCGGTGGATTTTCCAGCTACCATGCTGGGGGATCCAACTTCGTCTTCGGTGATGGCAGTGTGCGTTTCCTAAGTCAAAATACTGTCGCTGAAGTAATGCAGAAACTTAGTAATCGAAAAGATGAGAAATTCATCTCCGCAAACGAATACTAATTCGCGGCTCAATAGAAACCCTCGGTGCGTCGGTCCATTTGCATGGCGCGCCGAGGCCACTTAGCTGGCAACCACGCTCAACCTACCGCTACAAACTCTCCAGCTCAGACTCTATTGCCAAATAGACCTTTCCACCTTCAGCAATTTCTAAGACCTCACGATTTCCTTGGGGCCAAGTGATCCGAAAACGCTTCATCGTCTCCCCCTGTGGGATCCCAAAATGGAGCTGATATGGCCCCTGAGACAAATAGCTCCCGCCCCCAATAATTTGTCGAACAAGCGTGCGTTTATCTGTTTCAAGTTCGACCAAAGCGCCGATTGCATCTCGATTGGAATGTGTACCGATTAATTTCAGCCCCACCCAATTGCCAACTTCCTCACTCGAATTCTGCAAAACAACCGCAGGTTCGTTCACGTTGGAAAAAACTAAATCTAGCTTTCCATCGGAGTTAAGATCCGGTGCGATAACTCCTCGCCCACAAACCTTTTCGCTAAAGAAGCTATTGGACGCAAACATGACTCGCGCCAACTTGCGGTCGGGACGATTTTGAATATAGAGAGGTTCCTGCTTACGATTTTCATTGCCCGGATATCGCATGACATGCCCGTTGGCCACAACGATATCTTCGCGACCCGTTAAGCCAAAGTCTCCACTGATTGTGCCGAAACCCACCAACAGCCTGCCCAGCGCTGTTATGCCCGTTTTCTCCGAGATGTGACGGAAGTTGCCACGTCCATCGTTGTGATAAACGGCGAACGTTTCACGCTCATAATTCGTCACAAATAAATCGCATTTCCGGTCATCGTCTTGGTCAAAAATTGCCAATCCCATGCTACCGTTTGGGATCCCCATATTGTCGAAAGCTGTTCCAGACAAGACGCCAATTTCCTTAAACTTCCGAGAACCTTGGTTTAGGTACAAGAAATTGTTGGTTGTGTCGTTGGCGACATAGATATCTGGCTTGGAATCGTAATTCACATCAAACACGATCACCCCCAGCCCTTTTCCCTCCTTAACAAGTCCCGCACTGCCCGTATCCCGAGTAAAGGTCCCATCTCCGTTATTCCAAAACAAAACGTCATCTAAACCAGGAAAGGATTGTGGCGTACAAACATCGCGACTGTCTTTTCCACCACCTCCACATCGAGGATTGTTTTGCCAGCTCCAGTTCACATAACTGGCCACATATAAATCAACATATCCATCGTTATCAAAGTCGCCCCAGCCAGAACTGGTGGTCCATTGCACTGGCATCAGGTTCGCAAATCCCGTTGCATCGCGATATGTTCCATCCCCGCAATTCATCAGCAATTGAATTCCGTAGTATCCCGTTACCAAAAGATCAGGGAAGCCGTCGGAATCAACATCCGCAGCGCTCACGCCATGTGTATAAAAGCCGACATCGGCAACTTCCGCCGATTTGGATACATCAATGAACTTATCTTCTTGGTTGCGAAACAACTTGGATGGAAGACCAGACAAGGGCTTCTCAAATTCAATGCTACCGCCGCTGGGAAACATCAAATCCATACGCCCATCGGAATCGTAGTCGATCGCTGCCACACCTCCACCTAATGACTCTGCGATGGTGTAAAGGTCGGACTCCTCACCGTTCTGGTACGCCGAATTCACCCCCAGTGACGCAGTAACGTTCGCGAAACTCACCTTAAGCGCAGGTATGGCTTGGGCTTCACTCCCCACTGACTCCGGCTTTACGGTTATTGACTCAGGCTGTTTTTTTTCATCGTCGCAACCCGTAACGACAACAAGAAGAGTCAGAATAACTCCGACGACACAACCGAACTTGTTCGTCAGCCACCGTGGCCACAATACACCCGTTTGAAGCGAGTTAGCGACCTCATACTTATCACATATATCTCGCTGACTCTTTAACATGAAATACCTCGATTATGGTGCGGCGGCCTTAGCTGCCTGCGTGTGATAATCCGCGAGTGCTTTCAGCTTAGTGTCGCTGATGCTTTGTTCTTGATAGTGCTTGGCCAGCGCCTCATGAGCAGGACGGTAATTGGGATCAATAGAAAAAGCGCTGCTAATCCAGAAGCGTCCGTTTCGCTCCGATTCGTAAGTCAATAGCAACTCTCCCAACTTGACTCGAAGGGCAGGATCCTGCGGGTTCTCCACAATCTGGTTGCGCAACGGATTTACCTGCTCCAAAGCTTTTCTACTTTCCGTCACAAAATCGAACTCTTTCTGCGCTTCGTCAACTCGTCCTAATTCCCGCAGAGTCACTGCGAGTGAATACCTACTTTGCAAATCGCGCTTGTTCTTTTCAAGAGCAAGTCGCAACCATTTTTCTGCTTCGGCATAATTCCCAGCTTCAGATTCCAAGTCACCCAAATTCGATGCCGCTTCAAAATACTCAGGGGATTCTTCGAGTGCATCGTATGACTCAGCAATCTGCTCCGGTGTCGACTTCAGCACCTCTTCCAATAGAGCTTTTGCCTCCTTTGCTCCTCCCAATGACCGATAACAAATCGCAAGACTTGTCATGGCAGCTTCAGGGCGGTGCATATCGGTGCAGAGCCTAAACTCTTCTTGTGCTTCTTCCATCTTCCGTTGAAGAATTAAAACTCTTCCTAACCGATATCGTGAGGGATAAAAACTGGAGTTACGACTTAGCGATTTCTTGTATGCCTCTTCCGCTTGTTGCCAGAGTTGAAAGTATTCGTGAACTCGGCCACGACGATAATCTGGGCGAGGATCATTCGGATAATCTCGTTGCCAGGCATCAAGTACTTGATTGAGAGTCTCAAATCTTGAGTTCGCTGCTAGACCATTCGCGTAGGCGTCACTAATCTCGTCGATATCACCTACACCGCTCTCCAGCCATTTGAATAACTGAACTTCAACCAACTCTAACGCACCCGATTGAGCAGCCGCCATTGCCTCTTCGATCTGCACGGCTGTGGCGTCCGCCCCCAATAACTTGGCTTTCGCAAGATGTTTGTCCATGGATGCATAGTCGGATTTCTTTCGGGCTATGCGAGCCTGTAGCAATTCTCGAGCTGGATCGCTTGGCAAATAAGCATCAGCGATGTTAAGCCACTTTTCAGCTGCATCTAATTCAAATTTTGCTAACACGCCTCGAACATAAGAGGTCACAAGACGACTTGGAGTGCCCGAAAACCAAGCCACCAGTGCAATAGCCAACAGGAGCAGCCACAAAGCATAGACTCTTTTGGAGCTGCGTTGTCCTGCTGGTTCATTAACGAAATCAGCCGACGCCCTTTGGGAGTCGGCTGACTTTGATTTATTTCTCGTCGACTTCTGTGCTTTGCTCATACCGCAATCTTACACGATCGCTTGCCAATGTATTATGGAAGCTTCTTCAAAAGAGCAGCGGCCTTGGCTTTCACGTCAGCTGGGTTTCCAGCGGACATTAGAGCATCAAAATCAGCTTGCAGCGCTTTGGCTTTAGCTGCATCGGTCTTTTCAAGTTGAGCCAAATACTCCATGCTGATCATGCCACCACTTCCCAATGGTTTACCGTCTTCAGCAGCGGTTTTCAGCATCGACTTTACTTGATCGGCAACTGGACTTGGAGTCGCAGCAATCTTTTCACCTTGAGTTGCGCCACAACCCATCATGAAAGCTGTGGAAGCTATTACGATAGCGAACAAAAAACGTTGGATCTTCATGTTCCTAATTCTCCGAAAACTCAAACTCGTATTTACGCGCACCCTAGGACACTATTCTAGGAATCCCAAATGAGTAATAAATGGGGCGAGAAATGAACTGCTCTAAATTGTCAAAAAAAAGAACCGGCCACTCTCATGGTCGGTTCTTCGATTACATCTTAACAAGCACCGTTGTCTTCGCCTTGTGCGAGACCACGGCTTGTGGACTCATTAGCTACCAGTGGTGTCACTGAAGGCTTCGCGACCGCTAGCAGAACCCAAACCTTGGTATTCCAACAAATCGATCGTCTGATTGATAAATCGAACCGAACCATCGCCCATCGAGTGCATTGCACCACCTGGGTGACGGCTACGAGCTGGGAACACACCGCTGGAGTCACCTTGACCGCAACCACCGCAATCCATCAACGATGGCCATCTCCAGTTTGGTGTTGCCAAAGTATTGAATGATGAGTTGTATTGACCAGGAGCAATCCAACGCAAACCAGCAACGCTACGATGGCTGGAAGGACCAGCGCTCAAAGCGGCTTGACCGACAACGTCGAGCTCACCTGCCAATGGGTATTTGCGGGTGGTGTTAGGACGAAGTGCAGCGATCGGAATGTTATTGGTCCAGTCAGATGATGTATCGAACGTGGAACCGTCGTTATCACCCTTGTTCCATTCGCCCAACATGATGGTTTGGGACAAACCGTCCGTTGCATCCGACATCTTCTTGTAAACAGCTCGTGCAAACATACCGTTTGCTTCGCCCGTGTTACCCAAGCCATAGCCAATGTTGGAACCGAAGCACACACCGTAGTTGCTTTGGCCGATCTCAGCTCCGTAAGGGCCATCTTTGTCCGAAGGGCACAAGTAGGCAGCGATTTTTGTACGACTTACAGCCAAAGGCGAAACAGTCGCAGGAGCGATAATGGCACCATCATAGTGATGGGTGTTCCATCGCAGCTGGTTGTACAACGCGGTCTGTTCAACAAATGGCAAAATCATGGTCATTGGAGAATAACCATACCAGTTGTTGTTCTGGATGTTGCCGGTTGCTGGAGTGTATTGCGAGTTGGCACCTGCAGGGAAACGCTTGTAGGTGTCGTGATACATGTGGAATGCCAAACCGAGCTGCTTCATATTGTTCGAGCAACTCATGCGGCGAGCGGCTTCGCGAGCGGCTTGAACCGCTGGCAACAACAACCCAACCAAAATGCCGATGATGGCAATCACCACCAAAAGCTCAACCAGAGTAAAACCTGACCGGACGCGATGCCTCATTAGGAGATCTCCATAAAGCGAATAAGAACTTGGAAAAGTAAGCTTGTTAAAATGCCGCGAAAATGCTCGCCCTAAGGCCACCTAAGCACCCTCGTTCATATCTAATGGCGGAAAATACTACCACCCATCATCGTGAATAGTAACGGAAGAGGAACAAATTTTCAACATAAATTCGTAAAAGTCCTTACATGCCGCCCAATTCCCCCGTCCATCCACCATTATAACCCCCCTCTTCCTGAACCATTGCAATATGTTTTAAACAGACACCACTATCTTGTTTTGCAACAAGAAGTGTACACCCGACACCTCTCTGCTGCACTAATACCAACTGTCCAACAAAAAAAGCCCGCTCATTACTGAACGGGCTTCCAGCACCTTCACCGATCTAGAACTTTATCCAACTATTTCACTTCAACTCACGAAAACGAATATTTTTGAACTCAACCCACATTGGGGCACCTGCGTGGAGTTGCAAAGCCAAAATCCCATCCAGCAGAGCTAATTTCGGATCATCGTCCGTAAAGTCGACTAGCTGCACCCCGTTGAGATAATGCTGAACGTTATTTCCCTTGGCGATAATGACCACTTCGTTCCAATCATCCAGCTTAAAGAGCTTTTCAAAGGCTGCTTGATCTAAGCCAGTCGGGGTAACCGTTTTGGTTCCATCGGCATTCCAAACCACCTTTTCACCGACGCCTGTCAGACGACCACGTTTTCCACCTTCGTCGTAGATAAATCCGGCAATATTGGGGATCTTCAGTTCGTTGCGAACTTCGTGCTGATAGCCACGTACCACCCACTTATTGCCAACGCCCTCAGTAATGTGCTTTGAGCGATACTGAATCCCTGAGTTATTGGCTGCATTGCAGCGGAAGGAAAGACGCAGTTCAAAATCTTTCGTTGTACCTTCTTTCCAAATAATGAAGGTATTCCCCTTTGCCACGTTCTCCTTCGTGGTTTCTCCATGAATCACACCATCTTTTACAGTCCAAAGCCGCGGATCACCATCCCAGCCACTCAGGTCCTTGCCATTAAAAATAGGCTTCAAATCGGGTGACTCCGGTGGAGCAACTGGAGGCTCCGCGAAACCTATCGAATAACAGAAAAGGGACAACGCTAGAAAGCAAAAAAGTCGACTCATGAAGTACTCCTCGATTTCAACACGGCGGGAAAAGGAACCTCCTTGTTGTACACCAAGCTTTACCACTTATCCAGTATTTCGGATGCTTCCGTGGCTACAAACAACTTCCGTCGGCACAGACAATTTTTTCTACCGTCGCTAACTGTAACTCGACACGACTCTCAATGGTCCGACCGTCAATCCAATTCACAAGTCCAGTGAATGCCTCAGGACAAACCGCAGATCCCTGGTCTTTCTCTAATAAACTCAACACTCTTCCCTGCGGCATACCATCTCGATACGGTCGAGCGGCGGTCAACGCTTCAAAGATATCAGCCACCATAAGAATCCTGGCCTCAAGCGGCAATTTGGCCGATTCGATTCCGCGAAAATACCCGCGGCCATCCAAACGCTCATGATGCGCCCCGGCAACACTGGCTAACTCGCTAAATACCGGAACTTTGCGCAAAATTTCTTCCGTTAATCTTGGATGCGTTTTCATTATGGCAAACTCTTGATCCGTCATCTTGCCGGGCTTATCCAAGATTCGATTCGAAATCCCAAGCTTCCCTAAGTCATACAACAAGGCTGCCCGACGCAACGAAATAATGCGTCCCTCTTCCCAACCCATCGAACGTGCAATTCCAACCGAAATTCTGGCGACGCCTTCCGAATGCTTATAGGTCCATGGACTTTTGGCAGCCACTACATCACTAAAGCCTTGAGCGACTCGGTCTAAGAACTTTGAGCCGATCGGAAAACGGAGTTGCATCGGCTCGAGCTTGACCAGATCACCAAGAAGATTCTCACAAACCATCAGTTGTTGTAAGGAATGCTCATGGCAACTTTTTTAAGAACGCCTTGCACAGTGCAGGCTCAAACCATGTCCCACTTCATTGCTTGACCACATCCTTCGCAGCTCCTAGGCCCATTTCGCGCCAAAACACTTCAATCGTTTGCGCGATATTCAGGATTCGGCCTAGCAAAGAGATTTCCTCTCCCTTCTTTCCAATCGGGTGCCCCTTCCCGTTCCAATGCTCATCCAAATCCAAAATGGCCCGAGCCGTAAGCTCGTTAAACCCCAGCCGTCGCGCGAGCATTGCGCCTCGCTCACAACGAGTCTTGATGAGGTTCTTGGTTACTTCTTGGCCATGTTTCGCCAGGGCAACAATTCGCAAAAACTTATCCCATGATCGCCCTTCTGGACTCACCTGAGATGCCACATACCTTACGTTGTTCCATAACGATTGCCCGTTTACGGTCTTAAACTCTCGCTTAACCGTGCGATCGTCCGCGCCAAATAGATAGCTCGCTTTCGATGCATTGCTTGAACAGCCAAGGTCCTTGAGAAGCAACGCGTAAAATAAGGCGGATTATATTCACTCTCTAATCCAATGTGCTCGGCAAGGTGCATTCCAATCCAACATGATCGGGCCGCGTGCCCCGCAGGTTGCCCTTCCGTCAGATCCAGCGCTGTGGACATCGCCACAATGATGTCCGAGGCAGTGATAAAATCGTTCCCGACATAATGCCGCTCTAAGGCTTCAGTCTCTACTACCACAGGTGGTATCCTATTTTCAAAGGCATGTTTCGATACTAGAAACATGGCTTAGGATCCGTTGGAATTCTTCTCCCACTCATCTCGTTTCATGATCGCTAACGTCTAGCTGTAGCAATCATTCCACCTTGCATGGAAATCGCCCCACAATCAACGCAAAACGGCCAGTGCTGAGAACTCATTTCATGGCATTGATTTGCTGAGCCTCTCTACCATCCCGTTCCCCTGATCGCTACCATAAAACTCCCTCCTAACCACTCTCTCATTCACAACAACTTCGACACGGGTTACGCCCATGCATCTAGAGCCTATCTTGCGACGACAATACCTGATTCAATTTCTTGCATCCATCGCCATTTGGGTTGGCGTTA
>JBILTA010000658.1:0-3295 GCA_044371785.1 Pirellulaceae bacterium
TTTCGCACAGTCGCCAAAAGCTACGGACTCCACCATGGTTCAAGCGATTGAGCTATGTTTGAACCAAAAAGGGAAGGGAATCGTAGAGAATTGGCTAGGGGCTAACAAAACAGATGAGAACGCCCATGGAACGGTCGCCAAACTTGCACTTGCCAATCATCCCGATATCGCCTCGTTGCTGATCCCGCTTGTGGTAGATGCAGAGACATTGCCAGGTGTGGCGGTTGCAGCAGGGCAGGGGTTGGCACGCTCGATTCCGGGGCAAAAATTATTGCTGGAACAAGCTCAAGCTGGAAAATTGCGAGGGGATGTAAAGGCTCTTGTCGCAGGCAATTTACGAAACAGTGCTAACGCTGAAATAGCAAAGGTTGCCGCCGATTTGTTTCCTCTGCCGATGTCGAAGGATCAAAAGCCACTCCCTTCGATTGAGGAATTAGCAAAACGAACAGGCGTAGTAACGGATGGTGAGAAGTTGTTTCGGGGCGTTGCGACATGTTCCAACTGCCATATCGTTAAGGGCTATGGGAAAAATGTGGGACCCGATTTGAGCGAGATTGGGAGTAAGCTTACACGAGAAGCAATGTTTGTGGCGGTTCTAGATCCGAGCGCCGGTGTAAGTCATAACTTTGAATCTTATGTACTTCAGACTGATAGCGGTGATGTTGCGACAGGACTTTTGGTGAGTCAAACGGAGGAGGAAATTGTGCTCAAGGATGCACAAGGTATAGAACGCAAATTTCCTCGTGATGAAGTTGAAGAGTTTAAAAAGCAAGAGAAATCGATCATGCCAGAAAACTTGCATCACAACTTTGATGAGCAAGGCTTAGTGGATATTGTCGAGTACATGCTGACACTGAAGAAAGAATAACTTGAGCGACGCCAGAGCCCATTATCAAGAGAAACTTGCAGCGTTATCGGGGCATAGCGATGCACTTGCTACGCAGGATAAGAGATTCAGCCAAATTCGCGTGGCGGTATTTGTCTTTGCTGCAGCCCTGTTATTCATCGGATATGCGATTTCGCCGCAACGAGCGCCCTGGACCATCATGGGCTGGATGGGCATGCTTGCTTTTTTGGTTGTCATAACTTGGCATGAGTTCATTCGTTTACGACTTTGGGAAAACGAAAAACGCTCAGGACTTTATAGGCGGTTATTGGCTCGGCTCGAACGACAGTGGGATCAACTTCCAGTGGTGCATAGTCGAGTCCCCAGCAAGTTTCAGGGACTGGCAGACGATTTAGACGTTCAAGGCCGCGCTTCTCTAATGCACTGGCTCTGTTTTGCTGAGACGCAGCCAGCTCGTCAATTGTTGATCGACTGGATCTTCGAAGAACCGGATGTTGCCGAAATCCAGAAGAGACAGGAAGCCGTCTGCTTCTATGCGGATCGCGTTGAATTGCGAGAGAGAGTTTATTGTTTGAGCTCGGAGGTAGCTGGAAGCACAGCGTCTCCCGAACGGTTTGTCGAATGGGCTACAAGCGCACCTTGGCTCGGAAGTAGGAAATGGTTGTTTTGGTGCAGTTGGGGTGGAATCGCATTGTTGCTTTTGGGGTTAGTTCTTTCGCTGCTCAGCGGCGCTGGCATACTACCATTGGAATGGGGATTAGGTTTTCTGATTACGGGTGTGGTTTGGAATGTGCTGTTGAGCGTTGGATATGGGAGTCATCTCCATGAGATTTTTCAGCGCATTTCGTCACGCCATCAGGATGTTGAAAAATATCAGGAACTGCTTGAGTTGGTTACTCGAGAAGGTGTCGCAGGTGAAGTTAACCAGGGAAGAGATACCCCAGAAAAAAATGGGGCCGTTCCGCAGTTAGTTTCCAAGTTGAGGGAGCAATTGCAGGCCGGAGGAAATGCGGAGTTAGCGTTCAAAAGTTTGAATTGGCGGATTGGCTTGGCTGGAATTCGCCATAGTCCGCTGTTTTTTATTCCCTACTTAGCCTTGCAGATTTTGTTGGCCTGGGATTTTAGGACGTTATCCATTCTTGAGTATTGGCAGCAACGTTACGGTAGTGGAACAAAGCATTGGTTTGCCGCTTTAGCGCAGTTCGAGACGATATGCTCGATTGCTGCTGTTCGATTTGAGCATCCTGATTGGTGTTTACCGACATGGATCGAAAGTTCAGAAAAGAAGCTGGTCGCTCATCAGTTAGGCCACCCTTTGCTTCGAGATTCTCAGCGTGTGACCAATGATATTGCAATTGACTCCGAGAAGCCCTTGTGGTTGATCACGGGATCGAATATGTCGGGGAAGAGTACGTTTTTGCGGTCGCTTGGAACCAACATTCTGTTAGCTCGAACAGGCTCGCCCGTATGTGCCGCGAAAATGGAGTTGCCTCCATTAGTTCTAGCGACGAGCATTCGAATACGTGACAGTCTAGATCAGGGGATATCGTACTTCATGGCTGAACTTAGACGGCTGAAGTATGTTGTTGATATCGCGGAAGAATATCAGGGCTCTGAGCGGTTTCGGGTATTGTTTCTATTGGATGAAATTATGCAAGGAACCAATAGCCGTGAACGTCATATCGCGGTTGGGCATGTGTTGCATACTCTCCTGAGTAAAGGCGCCTTCGGGGCGGTTTCGACGCACGATTTGGATTTGGTTTCCCACCCGCTTTTGGAACCGGAATGCGAAGTTGTTCATTTTCGGGAGCATATCGAGAAGACGGCGGAGGGGCGTCGAATGGTTTTTGATTATAAGATGCGAAATGGTCCAACCCCCACCACAAATGCTTTACGGCTTTTGGCTCTTGTGGGGTTAGGCGATCTGACAGAAGATTGAAGTTGAGATACTTCTGTTGAGAATGGCGTCATTGTTGTGAAGTTGGAATTAGATGTTGTTGAGAAAGCGATAAGCCAGGATGAGTGCATTGGAAACTCGACGCAGCGATCTTCCACCTGATTTTTTGGGAGGAAACTCAACGCCTGAGCCTCAACCGCGTCCACGCGGCCCAAGACTGCGAATTACGTGGACGACATCGACTGTGTTGTTTTTGATTACATCGGTAACGATGTTTTGGGCTGGCGTGTCGCATTGGGTCCCCATCGGGCCGCTGTTGGCTTCACCGTTTTACGGTAGTTTGCTGCCGGTTCGTCAGATTTTGCTTGAGCATTGGCAGGATGGGATAATCTATTCTGTAGCCACTTTAGCGATTCTGTTGGCGCATGAAATGGGCCACTATTTGATGACGGTACGATACAAAGTGGCTGCGACGCCGCCGCTTTTTTTGCCGATGCCGATTTCCCCATTAGGAACTTTTGGTGCGGTTATCGCGATGGATGGACGGCAAG
>JBILTA010000659.1:0-3293 GCA_044371785.1 Pirellulaceae bacterium
GCGCGAAGCGTTATCGTTTTGACTTCTTCTTCCGGTTCAGCTGGAGTTGCATTGGCATCAGCGGCGGCCTGGGGCCCCGAAGCTGCAGGTGTCCCCGAAGCTGCAGGAGTCCCTGAAGCTACAGGGGCGGTTCCTGCTGATGAAGCGGTTGTGTCCGTGGGGGCTGGGTTAGTAGCAGTGGCGTCTGTGGCTTCGGTCTCAGCAGCAGGTTTAATGATTGGAATGCGAACCGTTGCGATAGGTGGTTCTTTGGGATTTGGTAAGCGGAGAACGCCGCGCCAATCCGTTCGTCCGATGGGATTGGATTTGTCACCGCCAGGTAAACGTTCAAAAATCTGGGTCGCGGCTAAGGGTTTATCTTTAGCGTTTTGTGTGACCACTTGGAGATCGGTCTTAGAACCTTGTGGCTTTACGAGCATAGCCAAGCGTTGAGTACGGGAGTTGCGGCGGCCTTCCAAGCCACCGCGAACGCCTGTGAATACAAATCCATCGATATGTTCGCGCTGTACGTCGGTGGCGACAATAAAGGTCCAGGGAACGGTTTCAAGCAAAGAAGGCTGTCCGTTGCGATCATTGCGCCGTACGATGGCTTGCAAAACATCGCCCT
Organism: Pirellulaceae bacterium; assembly: GCA_044371785.1. GTDB lineage: Bacteria > Planctomycetota > Planctomycetia > Pirellulales > Pirellulaceae > JAFLCP01. The sequence continues at coordinate 608 of JBILTA010000659.1, forward strand.
GTTGCAGCAGCACGGGGTGAGTTTCTGCGGTAACCAAGCCAGCTGCCCTGCCGCGCATTTTTACAGTTGTTGCGGACGATTCTTCAATACGAGCAATTGGAGTGAAGCAGTCGCGAATTAGACCTGCGATGGGGGCGGCCAGTAGTTGAGTTGGGTGATAGAGGATCCGTTCGTAGATATTGGATAGACGACGAGTAGGGCAATCGAGTTCGCGAACTTGCAATAAAGGTCCGTTCGACGACATCTTCAAGCCGGCGAAATATAGTTTGTCATGACGATCCAAAAAGGCATCGGATTGATCGGAGAACTTTACGACGATACTGCGGCAATTTTCAGTTTGTCTGGCGAAATCATCTTTCATCACGATGGCGGCAGGGATTTGTCCCGCTGCCACTTCTGTGGCCAATTGTGCGGTCGTTTTGTCGGTTGGACGTAACAGGGCCTTCAAGCGAGTGATTGAATCTTCCTTCAATCTCTTGCTAAGCATTTCGAAGCTGTCTTGTGGAACAGCGACGGGGATGCCAAGTTCATTAAAGGAGTCGAGGTTTTCCACGTTCTCTGTTTTGGCATTTTTTCTAGGAACGACCAAGGCAAAGTCACCGATGCTAGTGATAAGTCGAAGGTCGTCGGCTCTAAGTTGCATATCCATTTTAGAGATTAGGGCTGCGCCAAGTTCATCTTTAGCGATGGCTTCCACTAGCTGGAAGGAGGTTTTAGGTTCTGGTTTGAGGAGATCTCGCAAGCGAGTGAAAGAGGTGGCTGTGGAGTCAGGGACAAGACGTTCCATGGCGCCGTCATAGCTCTTTCGCTGCACCATAACATCTAAGCCTTTATCGACAAACGAATCCAGCGAACGGATGCCATCGGTAGCTGGGTTCTTCTTGCCGACGATCATGACAAAGTCGCCGGTGCTGAGTACGGTTGCTTGTAAGCGATCGAGATCATGGATGATGGAGTAGCGCAGCCACGCTGGAGCGGTATCGATCTTGGTTTCCCAGGTTGGGCCAAAAACCAAATCCAATTGACGCATAAGGTCTCGTTCAAGTCTGGCATTGGCTTGTGGAGAAATAGCCAAAGCGGGGTCTACCGACAGCCAAATTTGAACGCGATAGGGAGAGAATTCCCAAATCTCTTGCGCACGCAATGCTTGCGACGGCATATTCAAGAAACAGAGCGCAGCGGCGATCAGCAAGTTGAATTGACGAATCAATCGCGGTTGCATTTTTAGTGATTGCAGTGCGGTGAATTGAATACGGCGCAATAATCCGTATCGCGGTTCAGCTACTTGAGTCGCCATCGCTGAATATCCTGATAGAGTGTAACCGGACGCGGAGTAACACCTTGTATGGTGTTGCGAACTGCAAAACGGTCAGTGATTTGCCAAAGGGGAAGAATGGGGAGGTGGTAATGAACCAAGCGATGAAGTTCTTGGGTTCGGGCTCGAACTTCGCGCCAGTTACGTGCTGCTCGCAAGGACTTAAGGCCTTGAACGATAAACGGATCTTCAACGGCTGCAGGTCCTCCTTCACCGAGGAGCCGATCCGCATCCGTTGCAGGTTCCCAGACAGCTGCGGCCACCATAACCAAATCACAGCTACCATCTTGATCGAGAACTTCACCAGGTGGAAGGATAACCAATTCGGCAGGGATACCGATGGCTTGCCATTGTAGTACCATGGCGCCTCCAGCGACGGTCATAGACTCCAAGCTTGGAACCCCTAAACGAATAGGCTTCAATGGTTCAACGGGTTTTTCTGCTTTTTTGGCAGCCTCTTCCAAGTGTTTTTGAGTCAGGGTGACCAAGAGTTTGGCAAGGCGAGGTTGATAGGCATAAGGTGCTACAGAAAAGTCATAAGCGTACGCTAGGGGGTCGTCTACGCTTACGCCTGCGGGGAACGGTCCACTTACCAAGCGTCCATCAGCTTTGTTTGTCCCTCCTAGGATTTCGTTGAAGAGCAGTTTATCTCTATCGACGGCATACAAAAGGGCTCGGCGAAATTCAAGTTTTTTCAGATAAGCATGGTCGGTTGGACGTACAACTAGGGAGTAAACCGTAGGCAAGGCGTATGTATCGATTCGAATTTCTTCTTTGGAAGATAACGCTTCGGCATCGGCTGGAAATATCTGGTCAATCGCGTCGATTTCCCCTCGCAGGAGATCATTACGAGCTTCGACGGGATTTGAATAATACACTTCGGTGATTTCCATAGGTTGTTTGTCGGATCGCTTTAAGCCATCACGAAAGATATAAGCATTGGTGCGTTCATCGACAGGGCCTAATTGATAAGTTGTTTCAACTTTCAAACGTTCTTGTTCTGAAAGAACTTCGAACAGTTCTGGTGGGAAGGGCCATTGCATCAGCGCTTGAGGGAGAATGTGTGGATTCTGCAAACGTACATCCAGTTGGCCTGGCGTGGTAACGACAGCATCCTTAAACACGGCTGCCCATGCGGGAAGATATTGGGGGGAGTCAGGATTAGCTCTATTGGCAACCCACTGTGCTACCCAATACGCATCCCATTGGCGAACCTCTTTACCATCGATACCGTTGAGGGTGATGTTTAAGGATTGGCGGTCATCGCTTTGCGAGAATTTACCGAGTGGCATCGCGTAGCTTCCGCCTTCGGTGCCGATTTGTCGGAGTTCGAATAACTGACGAACTAATAATGCTCCACCGCGTCGCCCC
>JBILTA010000660.1:0-3292 GCA_044371785.1 Pirellulaceae bacterium
TTGAATATCAGATAAGGAACTCCGTTATGACCTCCGCCAAAGATACGCTCCCACTTTTGGAATTGGGAAAACTGGAACAAGCTGCCGAGTGCCTCAAAACACTCGCCCATCCCCATCGATTGCGTATGATCCAAATGCTGCTCCGAGGTCGTTTTACGGTCGGCGAATTGGCTGAAGCATGTGAAATCCCCAGCCACATGGCCTCCGAACATCTTCGCTTGATGCAAAGGTGCCAACTTCTCAGCAGCCAACGCGATGGTCGCTGCATCTACTACTCGATTGCTGAACCCCATCTAGGCAGTATCATGAGTTGCATCGAAACGAGATTCGGTGGTCAGTAATCGCAACCTGCTCGCAAGCTAAACCCGCGATGTGTTGGACCCGTCTGTCGTTCGGCGTCTATGACGTTAACAAGATCGATAATGACCTCCGATCGTAAGTGACTCGAGCAGAAACTCGCTTCATACATCCTACATCTGACTTTTTGAAACGGAACTTCATGAGCCAAACTTCTTCATCACCTAAGCTGCGCATCGTGATCATTGGCGGAGTTGCAGGAGGCGCATCGGCGGCTGCGCGTGCTCGACGAGTTAATGCCCAGGCTGAAATCATCGTTCTCGAGAAGGGCCCCTACATTTCGTTCGCCAATTGCGGTTTGCCTTATCACATCGGCGGCGATATTGCGAAACGCGAGAGCCTATTGGTCGCAACTCCCGAGCTATTCCATCAACGTTTTCGCATCGACATTCGCACCATGCAAGAAGCGACAGCCATCGATCGAAATGGAAAGAATGTTACCGTCAAGAACCACAACACGGGCGAAACCTATTCACTTCCCTATGACAAGCTGATCATCGCCACAGGTTCAGAACCTTTGCGGCCTCCGTTTTATCCAACTCAAGCTCCGAATGCCTTTCAGCTTTGGACACTCACCGATCTGGATCGCGTGATGAGTTATCTCAAGGCGCATTCGGTGAAACGCGTTAGTGTCGTAGGCGCAGGCTTCGTCGGCTTGGAAACCGTTGAACAACTTCAGCGTCGTGGAATTGCGGTCGAGCTATTGGAACGAGCGCCGCAGGTACTTGGGCAACTCGATCGCGAAATGGCACTGCCCATTCAGAACGAACTCACTCGCCACGGCGTGAAAGTGTACGTCAACGCCGAACTAACCAAGTTCGAGTTTGATGGGGAACGCATCGTTGCCCTCGAACTGGCTGATGGTTCCAAAATCGAAACCGATATGGTCTTGATCGGAGCAGGCATTCGGCCGCGTGTCGAGTTGGCTCAGGCAGCTGGTATTGAACTAGGAAAACGCGGCGTCAAAGTCAACGAATTCATGCAGACCAATGATCCAGACGTATACGCGGTAGGCGACATTGTCGAATACACGCATCGCGTTACCGGCTTGCCGCAATTGTTGCCACTGGCTGGACCTGCGAATCGTAGCGGCCGTGTAGCTGGCACACATGCGGCCAGTGGCAAATCGGAACCGATGGGGACTGTCCTCGGCACATCGATTGTGCGCGTCTTCGATTTGACGGCAGCATGCACCGGTTTCAGCGAACGAGTCTGCAAACTGAACAACATCCCATGTCGCAGTGTGATTATTCAAGCCGCGCATCATGCCAGTTATTTTCCAGGTGCCAAGAATCTAACCTTGAAATTGATCTACGCACCAGATAGTGGCAAGATCCTGGGTGCCTCTGCAATTGGTGCCGAGGGCGTCGACAAACGCATGGACATCATTGCCACCGCAATGCAATTCGATGGCACCGTCTATGACTTAGCAGATCTAGATTTAGCTTATGCGCCACCCTATGGCAGTGCCAAAGATCCAGTCCACATGGCCGCGTTTGCAGCTTGCAATGATCTGCAAGAGTGGCCGCAAATCGTGGAACCTGATTTTGATCTAGAGGGCTTACAGGTTGTCGATGTGCGAACCGCCAAAGAACGTGACGCGCTGCCATTGCCCAATGCGATTGGAATACCGGTCGACGAGATCGCTGCACGCTGGCAAGAACTCGATAACACTCGCCCCACAGTGGTCGTTTGTCATTCGGGCAAACGAGCGCACGTCGCGGCCTGCTGGCTCAAAGGCCTAGGCTTCCAAGACGTCAAGAACCTCTCGGGCGGTATGTCGATCCGCAAGCTGCTAATAACCTAACGCCACTGTTCTCCTCTCTCCTGCTCTCCTGCTCTCGTGCAGCGCTACGCGGCGTCGCGTTTCTGCGATTTAGAGCGGGATTTGTTGCTGAGAAGTTGTCGTGAGAGTCGTTCGATACGAATCGACTCGGGAGAAGAAGACGTGTCTTCATGCAAGAGTTTGCGCGCGGACTCGGTTGCATCACGCTGTTCACTGAACCAAGTACTTCGGCGTTTCAAACGCTTTGGACGAGGCAGATCATTCTCAACCGCATCAGGATCAAATTCTTTTGACTTCGTGCGAACAGGCTCTTCTTCGTCCCAGAATTTTCCATCGCTCAAGCGATAAATCAAAAGCAGACCAAAGGAGCCAGCGACAGCAGCGACGATACCGTAGGGGGTCATGAGGTCAAATTTCTCGTCGGTCAGCAACGCTAAAAAAACGTTCCCAACCAGACCGCCACCCAGCCCTAGAGCCCAGGTTGCCAGTGGCCCACCACCATCGCGGCCAGGCATAATCGCCTTAGCGGTTAGCCCTACTATGCTCCCATATCCCGTCCATAAGAAAAGGAAATGGAGCGCATCGGAAGTTGTCGGATCAAACTGCGGCACCGGCATCGCGAGCAACCTCCTTGCTAGCAAAAGACTTGCTAGTAACCATGAAAACGGACTACCGATCACATCCATGCGATCTTCTTCACAAAGCTTGTATAGCTTAACTCTCGACTTCTACTCAAGAGGAACTTCAACGTTTATCCCACGAATTGAAGATCGGGGGGTATGGGCGGAACCGTGACTTATGGGCTACCTAGTTTAGCCCGTTGCCGCAGGCTAGGCATCCCGCCGCAAAGTTCGTCAGCGGAGTAATCCAGTGTGTTTGGCAGCGCGGTGTTGTGTCATTTTGTCGAGAAGCTTCAAGAGGAATTCATGACAACGTACAATTGTACGAGAATGGAAGTAGTTCGATTGCTTCGAGATTCGTCGCTTATTTTATTCCAATCCCGTGCCAAACAATAACTTTTACGCAGAGTCACTCTCACTGTCGCGCACATTGGATCACCTGGGCGACGGGGTTTGCGGCGGGATGCCTAGCCTTCGGCAACGGGCTAAACGATTTACCCCGTCAGCGGAGTAACCAATGTGCTTGGCA
>JBILTA010000661.1:0-3290 GCA_044371785.1 Pirellulaceae bacterium
TGAACGACTATCGTCTTGCGCTCGCTCGGTGAGAGCCAATAAACCCAACCTTGTTCGGTCGGTTCAATCTTGCGCCGGCCCCCGATGAGTTTCGGTGGAAAATTCGCGGCACCACCGACTCGAATACCAACTTCTTCCGGATCAGTGACAAACGTCCCATCGTCATAGCGAAAAACGAGTTTATCCCCATGCCTTGGTTCCCAGCGACGAGCTGCGATCCGTCGATGTCCACCGATGACTTGTGATGAGTACTGCAGTGCGATTCCATACCGCCCGTACCAAGTCGCTTCCAGCAAGTTCCTGCGCATTTCCAGGAAACGCGGTGTGCGCTGCAAGATTGCGGTGAGATGTTCAGCGAGTTCCTTTTGTTGGAACGACTTCGCATCTTCTGGTTCGATATGCCAATTGAGCAACGCGACCGCTCGCTGTCTCGCTTCGAGCGATTCCATGATCCCACAATCGACCCGCATTCGCTCAGCATTTTGCGAATCATGCAGTAAGGCCTCATCTGCATTCAAATACGCTTTGCTAACCAGCGAAAACCGCCCCGTCATCGTGAATATATGCGGAACCGGCATTTGCCCAAAATTCGGCGGCGTTCCAGGCGTATTCCAGAGAGATGCCGGATCGTAGTCACGAAGGTTCATGACTGCTGCGGGGGAATAACTACTAAGTTTAGAGGGGGGAATTGCATTCGGAATCATTACATCAAGGTAAGGGCAATCGGCTCAAAAAGAATACGAGCAATCTTAGAATTCGAGACCTTAAGGCCTAGGACTTTCGTGGAGTTCGAAATTCAGGTTAATTACCGTTTACCACGATTCGATTTTACATTCGGATCAATCCTACTTTCAGGAAAAACACCACTGTATTCCACAGAGGATACCAGTGATTCATAACACGAGCCGGTTGTCGGCAAAACAAAACAAGGCCTCCGGAAAGACCGGCATCATCACACACTCAATCGAGCTTGTGTAGCTGTATCTAGATCGGTGTAGAGTGCTTAAAAGATTAGGTCTCATTGAAGTTTATCTTTCATGAGTCAAGCGATTATGGTGATACTATTTAAGAATACGAGCATTTTTATCTTGGGGAAGATTTTTTCTTGACAGGTGTATCGAGCATAAGCGATAACGCCATTAACACGTTGAATTGCCGTATTAAGAGCTTACTGCTGGACCAATGAATCGGGCTTGTTTTCTACTCAACCCATTGCAATCCCAATGCGTGAGAGTTCGGAGGAGGAATTCATGAGAGTTCCCAAAAGGAATGCATTCACTCTAACTGAGCTAATTGTCGTGATTACGATAATTGCCCTTCTGGCAGCATTGCTATTGGTTGGAGTGCAATCCGCGCGAGAAGCGGTGCGACGAACCTATTGCTCTTCAAATTTGAAGCAGATTGGCTTAGCGTTACAGAATTACCAAGCGACTTATAAATGCCTCCCCGCTGGTGCGACACCGACAGTTGGAATCTGTCCGTTAGTTGGTATTCTTCCCTATATAGAACAAAAGGCAGTGTATGAGTCGATTGATTTTTCGGAGCCCCACATTCCGAAACTTGTAACGGCACTTCAAACCAAGATACCGACGTATCGATGTCCTTCAGCACTCAATCAAGATTCGGCTCGGACGGACTACGGTTTTAATCGAGGGACAAAAGTAACCAAGGACCGAAATAGTCCGTGGTTTTTTGAGGAAAGAAGATGGCCTCGGACCTCTGACTTCAGTCGCGGCAGCTCGCAAACCACCTTAATGGCTGAGATTTGCGAGCGGATTGCTGGCGTAAAGAGAGGTCAGTTTGTTTTCCAATCACGAGTGCAAATTGAAACACTTGCTGATCAAGCTAACTTTGTAGAGCGATGTGAGTCTCTTCCATTCTCGTTTCAGTGCATAATCAACAACGGCCACTCATGGATTGGAGGCGGGGTCGCAAACTACTATCACATCTCTACGCCAAATAGGCGGTCATGTTCGAACGCAAATCTTACACAAGAATCCATTAGTACAGCAACTAGCATGCATTTCGGTGGGGTAAATGTACTTTTTGCAGACGCTCATGTTGAATTCAAGAGCGATTTCGTTGAGTCGGAATTGTGGGTTTCGTTGGGTTCTAGGTAATTTCAAAGGGAAGAGAAGATTATGTAGAGAACTTTGTTTCCGTGCCTTATCGTTTTTTCGGTTCTGTCCATGGCGTTGTCCCACGGAGCTCCTCCACCGGAGGCGCCGCCCGAGGGCGAATGGACCATAGAGGACCCACATCCAGGCGAATTTCCGGAGCCGACACTACCACTGTATCTTGCGAATATTGGTTGTGACGGACTTGCACCAGACGGTACACTCGGGTTCACCTTAGATGTGTTCAAGCTAGATGATGATGGCATTATACTAGGTGCCGTTAATTCTGTAGGCGGAACTTCAACCAACGGCTCTTGGGGCACTACTATACCGGAGCCCACAGGAGGATGGACTGAAAACAATGTTGCCGTACGGGCAAGAATTGTGTTGACTTCTGGAGGTATGGAAAAGGACTCGGTGGACATTGAAATACAATAGCGTCCGATCATTGGGTTTCTGGCGAACTGCGTTTTTTGCCTGCACAATTGCATTTTGCATTTCAGGATGCAATCAAAAGAGTCTAGAGTCATTTCGTGAGCTGAAGCCGAGTCAGAATCCAGCGATATCTGTGGCTATTGACGGTGGTGAACCTGTTGCGCTGAAAAACTCTCTGGCTTTGACGGTAGGGCAAAAGCAAATTGTATTGGAGCTGGAGTATACAGAGCGATTTTCGATAGCTAAAGTCAACCTATTTTCGCTTCATGGCGATCGACTTACTCACGCTGATAGTCGCATAATCGACGCTAAAAATATCAGCTACACTAAAACGCACACGACCCTCAAATTCCCGTTGAAGGTTCCAGGCGAAGTTGAAGAAGCGTTTTTGCGAATTGAAGATACGAAGCGGGGCGTAATTGCGGAGATTCCAATACTGATCGAAAGTAAATGAGCTTACCTTCGTTCATTTCCACAAGGAAAGGAGTCACTATGGAATTAGTGGCTCCTTTTCTCATTTTTGATACGTTCTTTGCAGGATGTCAGCAGGCACTTTGAAAAGAGGGCATTTCGACAAAGATGTCTTTGTTGTTAGTCAATACTCTCAACATAGGAACTAGCTTTTAAGGAACGAGGAACATCTGGTGAAATTCTATGTTTCTTTCCTACCAAGGCGAATTAGAGACTCCGGCAAGTGACGTAGGGATTATTCACTCGGAGGTAATCCGAATAAACTAG
>JBILTA010000125.1:0-10556 GCA_044371785.1 Pirellulaceae bacterium
TATTTTGAGGCTGGTACAGGCTAATAAAATGCGAGCACAAGCCAAAACGGGATAGCTGAGTAAGGTGTCCCCGCTGGCTCGATGGCAGGTCTACTCGACAAGCGTCCTGAAACAGCGATAATCTCGCACTGCGTAAGCGGATATAGTGAATAAATCGCTGTGGTTTCAGGACAGGGCAGGGGAGAGACATGGCCAAGAAGACAATTGCCGATGTAGATGTTCGCGATAAAGTTGTTTTGATGCGAGTTGATTTCAACGTCCCTCAGGATGATGACGGCAATATCACCGACGATCGCCGCATTCGGATGGCATTACCATCTATTGAATCGGTCTTGAACCGAGGTGGGAAATTGGTCTTGATGTCCCATTTAGGTCGACCTAAAGGTAAAGGACTTGAGCCAGCTTTCACACTGCGACCTACCGCGCTACGTTTAGGCGAGTTACTAAGTAAACCAGTGGCTTTCGCTCACGATACGGTAGGTGAATCGGCGAAGTCCACAATTACAGCTCTCAAGTCGGGTGAAGTTTGCGTGCTGGAAAACGTTCGCTTCAATGCGGGGGAATCGTCTGGTGACGCAACCTTTGCAGCAACCTTGGCTGGCTGGGCAGATGTTTACTGCAACGATGCCTTCGGTACTTGCCATCGCAAAGATGCTTCGATGGTCGCTGTTCCAAAGGCGATGGGAAGTAAGCCGAAAGTGTCGGGCTTTTTGGTCGCCAAAGAAATTCAGTATTTGAGCGATATGTTGGCCAATCCTGAGCGACCGTTCGTGGCGATCCTTGGTGGAGCTAAAGTGAGTGACAAAATCAATGTGATCAATAACTTGCTGGGCATCTGCGATAAGGTTCTTGTTGGCGGTGCGATGGCCTATACTTTTTCTTTGGCTCAGGGTGGTAAGGTCGGCAAGAGCTTGGTGGAGCCAGACAAGGTAGAACTCGCTAAGTCCCTCTTAGCTAAGGGTGGCGATAAACTACAATTGCCTGTGGATACGCATTGTGGCGATGCATTTAGCAGCGATTGCAACAAGAAAGTTGTGGCAGCGGGCGAGATTCCAGATGGTTGGGAAGGTCTTGATATCGGACCAAAGACAGCCGCTTTGTATGCCGACATTGTTCGGAATTCAAAGACTGTGGTATGGAATGGACCTATGGGCGTATTCGAAATGGTTCCCTTTGATGAAGGGACCAAAGCTGTTGCCAATGCGATTGCCGAAAGTAGCGCAACCAGCATCATCGGCGGTGGTGATAGTGCGGCAGCGATTGAACAACTGGGTTACGCTGATAAGGTTACTCATGTCAGCACCGGCGGTGGCGCTAGCTTATCGATGCTTGAAGGTGAACGCTTCGAAGCAGTTGATCTTTTGGATGAAGCGTAAGCGTTCTTCGCGTTGGATGTTGTTCGTTACCCCATGAGCGATTGCTAGGTGAATTATGTCGTCAGAATACCAGCCCATCGAAGTCACGGTCCAGGAAGCCAAAACAATGATGCAGGAGAATCCTGAAATTGTTTTGATTGATTGCCGTGAACCAGATGAATATGCAATCGCTCATATTGATGGGGCCATTTTGATGCCGCTCAGTGAGATGCAGCAGAATCTTCCCAAGTTGGAACCGTTGAAGGACAAATCGATCATCGTGCATTGCCATCACGGTGGTCGAAGCCTACGTATGGTGTTATGGATGAGAAAGAATGGTTTTTTGAATTGCCTCAATATGGCGGGCGGGATCGACGCTTGGTCCATAGAAATCGATCCTGAAGTGCCACAATACTAGAGACTTACCCCGTTTAGGCATTTAACGTCCGAATTCGACATAAGCCATTAGGACTGGACAGTCCGGCAGGTGTCAGGCATACTTTGCAATAGTTGCCCGGTGTTTACCGCATGCGGATATGGCGGAATTGGCAGACGCGCTAGATTCAGGTTCTAGTGACCGAAAGGTCGTGGAGGTTCGACTCCTCTTATCCGCACTTCTAACCCCTTCGTCCCCAAGACAGCGGCTCAAAATACGGGTATGCTATGCCCGGTTTTGTCTATCTTTGACTTGCCGCGTTGCTACGCTGTGGACATCGAAAGGGCTGATACAAATTTGGCCTTTTCAATGGTGTGGGGGGCATCTTTCCCCCGTAGTATGCTCGTGCGGTTTAAGCTCGTTCTAGCCGTTTTCATATAGATTTTGGGTTGCCATGCCTCGCGATTTTCTTCAAGGTGCCAAAGAGTCCTACGACGTTGTCGTTATTGGTAGCGGATTGGCTGGAATGACCGCCGCAAATATGTTGGGACGCTCAGGGTATTCAGTTCTTCTGCTAGAACAGCACTACAAACTGGGCGGTTTGGCAACTTGGTTTCGCCGGCCGGGAAGCCACATCTTCGATATCTCTTTGCACGGCTTTCCCGCAGGTATGCTGAAAAGCTGCCGTCGTTACTGGAATGATGCGATCGCGGACAACATCGTGCCGCTCAAAAATGTTCGGTTTGATAACCCGATGTTTTCGCTTACTACCACTTACAACCGTGACGACTTTACGGAACTCTTGGTCAGTCGTTTTGGAGTAGAACGCGAGACGGTTAAGTTGTTCTTCGACACTGCTCGGGGGATGAATTTCTATGATGACCAAAATGTGACAACTCGTGAATTGTTCGACAAGTTCTTTCCCGGCCGCGAAGATATTGTGCGGTTGTTAATGGAGCCGATCACCTACGCCAACGGCTCGACACTCGAAGATCCTGCCATTACATACGGTATTGTCTTCTCCAACTTCATGAGTAAAGGTGTTTACATCTATGAAGGTGGGACGGACGATTTGGTCGGCAAAATGCAAGCCGAAATGGAGAAGAACGGCGTTGATGTACGTATTCGATGCGACGTAGAGCGAGTCATCGTAGAGAATGGTGCAGTTCAAGGAATTCAAGTCAATGGTCGACGGATCGGATGTAAGGCGGTAGTCAGTAACGCCAATTTGCGTTCAACCATTTTTCAATTCGTCGGTGAAGAGAAGTTTGATAAGGACTTCATTGATCAAGCTCGTGCCGTTCGTTTGAACAACAGTAGCACTCAAGTTTACATGGCACTGAAGCCGGATGAGCATATTCCGGAGGAAACTGGCGACTTGCTTTTTTGTTCGACGGCCAATTCCTTCAAAACCGAGTTGTTGTTATCGCGTGATATCACCAGCCGAACATTTAGTTTCTATTATCCGCGCACACGACCGCACGGTAAAACGCGACATGCCATCGTTAGCAGCACCAATGCCCGTTGGGAAGATTGGACGAATTTAAGTGAAGAGCAGTATAACGCGAGCAAGCAAGATCTAATTGAAACGACTTTGGATGCTTTGGAAAAGTATGTTCCGAATTGCCGTGAGAGGATCGAATTGATCGATGCGGCAACACCTATTACTTTCCATCATTACACGAAGCATGTAACGGGCGCAAGTTTCGGTACCAAGTTTGAAGGCTTGGCGGTAAGTCGAAGCTTGCCTGAGAAAGTTCGTGGACTGTATCACGCAGGCAGCGTCGGCATCATCATGAGTGGCTGGTTAGGTGCCATCAATTATGGCGTGATCGTGGCCAATGATGTCGATACGATGCTCAGCAAGTTGGCAGGTGCCGGTGGAGCCCGAAATGCGGTTTGATAGGGCTTGTGGCTGAGCGTTTTAAGAAAAAAGCGGAGGGCACGGGAGTCGAACCCGCAACCGGTCACCCGGCAACTGATTTCGAATCAGCCCCCTAACCATTCGGATACCCTCCGGGTTACAAGCATAACCGATAAAGGTTTTGCTCAACCGTTCGTAATTGATACATTCTAGATCGGATACAAACAAGGCCCAATCAACGCGGTTTGCCATAGTTTTATGGTTTGGGGCCCAGCGAAAGTATGGACCCGGTTGCAATGTGACGGTTCTGTCAATTGAGCGATTTTTTTCAGTGGCGATAACCGGCGAAACTATTTCGAAATAGTAGACCCTGCGGAGTCGAAGATGTCTTTGGACGGAGTTATTTCCGTATTGCGTTTCGTTCCGTGGAGAGGATGAATGGCTAAGAAAGACACCTTTAGAATTGTGACCCGCGCCAGTGACGGAACGCTGCGCATCCGCGATTTTCCGAATTGCGACCCGATCCTAGAAAGTCATACCCAAATTGGGGTAGATGACAGCAGCACCGACTTGGCGCTGCGTGGGCTCCCGGTTTTTCGGGGCTTGATCGGGCCGATGCCAGAAGGCAAGAACATCGTACGGTATGAAAGCCCTGAGGTCTTTGAAGTGATGACCAAGGAATGGATTGCTTCTAGGGGCAAAAAACGTCGCCGTCGTACCGCTGCACCTACCAATGATGTAGCTGCTGATGTGGTCGATGATGCAACGTTGGCGATAACCTAAATTTCGGTGCAAGCCGAGGTGTGGGCAAACTGAGTTGTGGGGAAACAAAAAAAGGTCTGGCAAATGCCAGACCTTTTTCGTAATTGAGCTGCCCGGCTAGGACTCGAACCTAGAATAAAGGCTCCAAAAACCTCTGTGTTGCCATTACACCACCAGGCAGTGTGGTTCATTCATCGCGGAAAAGGAAATCGGGCTTCCTTTCGCCCACTCTTCGTGATCAAAACTTATCCCAATGATAGGACACTGATCAGCAGAGAACAGTTCGAATCCGCAAAGATTTAACTATCGACTTCAATGTTTTGAATCAATGTCAAACGAAGCAGGATTCCCAATCTCCTTGGCATTTTATCAGTGGGGGAAGTGAGACATGGTGAATATTTCCGATCCGAGGATGGAAATCCAGCCAATGGAGCAACTCTCCCAACTGATGGCGTAGAGAATACACCAGTCGATCGATTTTGAAAACGCGGGTTTTCAAAATCGTGCCCCAAAAAACGCGATTTGTTACAAGTTGCTTGTTAGTATCAAGTTATGGCGATCGATTTTGGCCATTTTCCGGATCGCGGCGGCTTCGGTCGCGGCTAACAACGGCGAAGACAAGTCGTTGCAGTTCGAGAGCCAAGTCAACGTCGACGCAGGTGACGTCGGGTTGAACCGGTTTTAAGATCACAGGCGCGAAATTGAGTATGCCCTGAATGCCACATTGGGATAAACGCTGGGCCAAAGGGGGGGCGAATTCTACGGGCACAGCGAGGATTGCCAATTGCACTTGGAGAGTTGGGACAACTTCTTCGAGGCGGTCAACGCTGTAGATGGGCGCGTCAGCGATGTGGGTTCCAATCAGGGCTGGGTTGTTATCGAAAGCGGCCACTAAGCGATAGCCATTGTTGGCGAAGCCGCGATAGCCAGCGAGAGCGCGTCCAAGATTCCCCACTCCGATAAGAATGACGCCCCAGTTACGGTTGATACCCAAAATTTGGCGAATGGAGGCGGCCAATTCTTTGACGGTATAACCCACGCCTCTTCTCCCAAAGAGTCCAAACACTGCCAAATCTCTGCGGATTTGAGCATCGCTGAGCCCCAGATTTTCCCCTAGTTGCCGGCTGTTGATGGTGGATGCTTCTGTTCGCTCTAAGCGTTCCAATTCCCGCAAATAAAGGCCGAGTCGATTGGCAGATGCTGCAGGAATCATGCCAACACTGGGGGTGACAAACTCGTCGGGTGACATGTCATCGTCGGGGGGAGTAGGCATCGCGACTGTTCTCGTTTAGCGGAATGTTCAGTGTGAGATGTTTATAAGGGGCAGCGTTTTATTGCGGCTAGACGGAATAAACGATACTACCGGCAACATTGTGTTGCCAAAAAGCACCAAAGTTGCCTAACTCGCCTATTGGTTCCAAATTTCTTATTCAGTTGCAGCTATCTAGACGATGTAGATGTTGCGAAGGGTAATTTTTCGCTGATGCTCCCATTTTACCCAGTAGCGGAACTCAACTCGTCGACGCTTTAGGAGGATGGTCGACGGACCCAGTTGATGTAAGCCGCATATGTAGGCCCCTGGTGGAGTGGTTGAGAGAGCTGAGAGATAGGCCCGGGCAAATATTGGCGATAAATGGGATCGCCAAGCCAGATACTGCGTCCAGCATTAGTTTGAGAGTGTTCAAGGAGACGGGAAATGAGAAGGCTTTTGACTCTGCCGATTTTGGCGGCCCTTTTGGCTGTCTTTTCGGCCCGGGTCGCTGACGCTTCATATAGCGCCATCAGCTACCAAAACTGCGAAGGCAGCGTGGTTAGCTGCTGTGAAGTACCAGCTTGTCATACAGTGATGAAAACTGTACGCAAGGTTGTGTACGAACCACAGCAGTTCACCGGAACGAAAACGGTTTCTGAAGTTGTGTACGAAGACCAGGTTCGCAATGGCGTAAAATATGTGCCAGAAACGACCTACCGTGAAGTTAGCTACACGGTCAACAAAGTTGTGCGCGAAAATCGCCAAGCAACTCGTTCGTACACGGTTATGAAACCCGTATACGAAACACACACCAAGCAAGTTGCGTATACGGTTCGCAAACCAGTATACGAAACACATTCCAAGGTGGTTAACTACACAGTGATGAAGCCTGTGTACGAAACACACCAGAAGACCATCAACTACACTGTTGCTAAGCCTGTGTATGAGACCCGTGAAAAGGTTATCAACTACACAGTGATGAAGCCAGTGCATGAAACACATCAGAAGGTTATCAACTACACAGTTTCCAAGCCTGTATATGAAACCCATGAAAAGGTTATCAACTACACGGTTATGGTTCCTGTTCGTGAAACCAAAGAACGAACCATCAACTATACCGTTATGGTTCCTGTTCAAGAAACACGCGAACGAGAAGTTCTTTACACCACCACCAAGCCAGTTAACTTTACTCGTACGATCAAAGTTAACACTGGCAAATGGGAAACGGTCACTGAAGAAGTTGCCGGTCCAGTGATTCGCAAAACAGTTCGCGAGCCAGGTAAGTGGGTTTTTGATTCGGCAACTTGCCGCAACGTATACTGCCCAGGCGAATGCCGTGTAGAATGCGTACAATGCCCACCTAAGACCATCTGCAAGAAGGTTTGGGTTCCAAGCTGTGAAGAACGCACTATCAACTGCGTTCGATATGAAAAGGAAGTTTGCAAGAAGGTTGTTCCATACACCGTTTGCAAGATGGTTCCTGAGTGCCGAACCAAGACCTGCACCTATACGGTTTGCAAGATGGTTCCAGAATGCCGCAGCAAAACCTGCACCTATACAACTTGCCGAATCGTTTGCGAACCACGCAGCCGAACGGTTTGCTACACCACCTGCAAGATGGTTCCTGAGTGCAAGACCAAGACCTGCACTTATACTGTCTGCCGAATGGTTTGCGAACCACGCACCAAGGTTTGCACCTATACGACCTGCAAAATGGTTCCAGAATGCCGCAGCAAGACCTGCACCTACACCACCTGCCGCATCGTATGCGAACAGCGTGTAAAAGATGTATGCTACACCACTTGCAAAATGGTTCCTGAATGCAAAACACAAGTTTGCAACTACACAGTTTGCAAAGTTGTTCCAGAAACCTGCACCAAGATGGTTCCTTGCACCACCTGCAAAGCAGTTCCTTACACCTACAACGTTAAGGTAGCTCGCTGTGTAACCAAGGAAGTTCCTTACACCTACACCCGCTGCGTTAAGCGAGTTGTTTGCGAACAAGTTCCTGTAACGGTTGGATGCCCAGTATCCGGTCGTGGTGGATTGCTAGGTAGCGGTCTCTTCGGTGGTCGTCTTCTGAATCGCATCTTCGGCGGTTCGGATTGCGGCTGTGCAGCTCCAGTCGATTGCGGCTGCGGTTGCTAAGGTTGAGCCTGTGATCCCAACATGCTTCCACTAGCTGGAAGTGTATCTGGACGATAATCTCAAACGGCCCGTTCTGACTTGGAAGTCAGAACGGGCTTGTTTTTTTGGTGATTCAGTTTTCAGTGATTCAGTGATTCAGTGATTCAGTGATTCAGTGATTCAGTGATTCAGTGATTCAGTGATTCAGTGATTCAGTTTTCAGTGGTTCAGTGATTCAGTTTTCAGAAGGGTGGGCGGTGGAGTCGGTGGATGGGGCGCCGAAGAGGAAACGGCCACCATCGATGGCTAAAGAAACGCCTGTAATAAATGGGGATTCTGCGAGAAACAACACCCCTTCCGCAATATCTTGGGCTGTCCCCTCGCGTTGCAATAAACACTGTTGCAGCAGTTTTTGTCTAGCTTCCATGCTCATCTCGTCGGGGACCTTTACCGGTCCAGGCAAAATAGCGCTGACGCGAATGGCAGAATGAATGGCTGATAGTTCGACCGCTAGGCATCGCGTCATCCCAGGAATTGCCGCCTTACTCGGAAAGTACGCCGAGAAGCCAGCATAAGGACGTTCCACGGCCCAATCACCGATATTGATGATCGCCCCTCCCTGCGCCTGCCGTCGCATTAGGAGGCTCGCTTGCTGGGCACACAAGAAACTTCCAATTACGTTGGCATCGTAGTTACGCTGAAGCTCCTGTTTGGTCACTTGATCCAGTGGCATAGGATCCCAAATTGCTGCTGAGTTGACCAACAGATCTAAGCGTCCGAAGGTTGATTCAATTTTGGATATCGCAGCCTTAGAAAAGCTCTCGTCTGCCACATCGCCGACAACCAGCATCGCCGAGTCGGGGCGAGATCGATTTAATTCTTCGACTCCGATTTCACCCTCCGTAATCGAAGAGCGTGCATGCAGGACAATTCGATAACCATGGGCATACAAGTATTTCGCGATATGACGACCTACACGATTGGATGCCGAACCAGTAATCCAAGCTACAGGTTGTGATTGACCAAACAATCTCTCAAGTCGCTCTTGGCGACTTTCGCTGGCAATATTCCAAGAGGGATCCGACATGAGGGGCTTATCCTACGTTTATAGAAGATGACATTGTCAATGTAATTAAAGATACTTCGAAATAGGAAGGCCCTTCGCCGCAATCGCATCGACTCGCGCCGTGATCATTGGATCTTCTACCAAAGGAGGTGCATGGTGTGGCTTTATACGCGCATCAATGATCAATGTGTCTTGACAGCCCCAATGTTTGAATTCAGTAAAGGCGTGTGTCCCATAAATGTCGCGAGCTGGATTGCTGCGAGTGAAAGTCACCCACAGAAAGTTATTTAACGTTTTGGCTGCAAACCGCGCGTCGTCGACAATGACGATCCAAGCAGGCCGACGTTCGGCAGCGATATTCTGCAGCTGTTGGCAATACTGTTCCAGTTGTTGTGTGGCTGTTGCATAGTCTGTGAATCTTGGACCTTCCACAACGGCGGTTCCAGGTAAAGCTAACAAGGGAGAATGAAAGTTGCTATCTGGCCAGGTGAGGTTATCGAGCGATGTTGCCAACGTACGTCGCGGTGCACCTTGAGCCGCGATAACAACCTTGGAGCCTTCGTTGAGGCCTGACCCACTATAGTCAAGCGTATCGATGGTAGTGCAAGTGTGGAAATGAATATCACGGCGGAAGTCTACGCGTTGCAACCAGTGTATTAGGAAGTGGTCGATGTGATGGATATCCAGTTGCGGGGCGTCAGCTTGGTCGATGATGAATAGATATTTGGCAAGAGACATTTGTCCTTGGCCGAGTATCGCGGAAGCTTGTGTCAATAATTCTTGTGGACGATTGGGTTTTCTGTAGGGAGTGTACCGTTCGCTGCCTATGGCCAAGAGCAACGGATGAACGCCCGCTGCGTCGACCGCATGAACGGCTTTCACGCCAGGCAACACGGTCGGAATGATGGGACCAGTCAATTCATGGATCAGTTCACCGAAGGTCGTATCTTCTTGGGGTGGGCGACCTACGACGGTAAAGGGCCAAATCGCGTCGTCACGATGGTAGACTTCTTTGACAGTGAGCACTGGAAAGTCATGTGTCTTTGCATAGTAACCCAAATGGTCACCAAACGGTCCCTCCGGTAGAAGTGCACCAGGACTGACTTCACCCACGATACAGAAGTCTGCGTCTGCATAGATTGGTGCGCAGTTATTTGAAGTTACCATCGGGATTCGATGACCGGCAAGCGCACCTGCAAAGGTCAACTCGCTCATGCCCTCGGGCAATGGCATGACAGCAGCCACTGTCATCGCAGGCGAACCACCTACAAAAATGTTGACCCGAAACGGTTTACCTTGCTGGATCGCTTCGTTGTGATGAACGCCAATACCACGATGAAGTTGATAATGTAGGCCAATTTGTTGGTTTGGCTTGTATTGGTTGCCACCTAGTTGCACACGATACATTCCGAGATTGCAACCATTGAGTTTGGGATTGGACAGCGACTGACTAAGAACCTGTGGCAGGGTGATAAATGGGCCACCATCGTCGGGCCAAGAAACCAGTTGAGGCAAGTCGGATATTGAGCAACGATTCCTGAGCACAGGCCCGCGCGAAACTTTACGCGGAAGCATCGTCCAGGCTACCCAAGGAGCAGTCGTGTATCGAAGTGGATTTCGTAAGGCAGCTTGCGGATCGATCTTCAACTCAATCGCTCTACGAACTCGATCGATCGTATGGCGAAAGATGTAGCGAGCTTGGTCCAACGATCCAAAGAGGTTCGCGAGCATTGGAAAACGACAGCCTTGAACAT
>JBILTA010000662.1:0-3289 GCA_044371785.1 Pirellulaceae bacterium
CACTGTATGATAAAACCAACATCACATCACGTGAGGTCACCATTCCCAAATCACCATGAATGGCCTCAGCTGGATGAAGGAAATGGCTGCAGGTTCCCGTCGAAGCAAACGTCGCCGACAACTTCCTTCCCACCAATCCCGCTTTGCCGATCCCGCATACAATCACACTCCCCGTGCAACACAGAACTTGGTCAACCGCACTGAGAAAATGACCGTCTAGTTTTTCAATAAGGGAACTGATCGCCTCAGCCTCACGGCGCAGAACGTCCGCCGCAAAAGCTAATTGCTCTTGTGAAGTGATAGAAGATATGGACGACGCCCCCGCCGAGGCCAATTGGCTTGCAGCTAAACGTGCCATGGTCGATCATCCTTGATCTCATCAGCAACTGGACCGTTCCAGTCGCCTAGTATTATTGCCTGGCTAACCATTCTTGCGTTACAGACTATTTGCTAGCAAATAGTGCAATTCCCGAGGCGCGAACCGGTTCCACCGATCCCCACTTCCGTATCCTGCATCCTATCCGATCGGAACCGCTGGAGCCTATAGCGATTTCGTCCCCCTATTTGAGATTTTTCAGCGCTTCGAGCCGGCTTTTCCAGATCGGTTCCGTGGGAGGATGTGTGAGCAAGATAACTTCTGCGGCCTCTCTGGCATCTTCCGTTTTTTTCAACCAAATGAGGCACAATGCCGAACGGTAACGGGCTCGCAACCAATCATAGCTGCCGGTTTTCGCCCCGGCGGCTAACTTCCGGTAGATCCCCAGAGCTTGGTCCAAATCATCGGCGCCACCTGTCTCCAGTAGAAGAGCTTTAGTACGTTGCCAAACTGGTACTCGGGGTTCAATCTTTATCTTCCCGTCAAGCTGAACCAAATAGCTTTGTCGGTCTTTACCAAAAACTCCAAGTCGCCAGCGCATTAGATTAAGTCGATCTTCAGGTACTCCGTTCCAACTCGACTGTTCGCTTGCCATTGTAAGCCAGCGAAACAAATCCGTCATCGCTTCCCGTGAATCGGAACGCTCTGTTGGATTGAGCATCTCCAGTTGTTCGAGAATCACATCCGTCGCGCACCATAAGGCAACGGATGGGGATAAAACAGTGGCGGTTTGATTCCCTTGGCCGGCTTTATTGCTGTCCGGCGCTGCTCCAATGCCGGTGTTTGCAACGCCAAGTACATTTGTAAGTGAACCGATAGCCTTATTCGTCAATACGCGTTTAGTAGCCATCTCTTGTTTCGCATTCATCACAACTTGCCAAGCTTCCTTCCAAGCGAAACCAGATTCTTCTGGCAGCAATTGCGTCTTCTTCCATTGGCCACGAAACGACTCCAAACTTGGGTCCGCATCCAACGGCAACGTAAGTACTTCGGGGAGCATATCCAATAGAATAACTTGTGCGGCAGCCCCCAAGTTTCTGAGGTTTTCATTAGTCGTCTCTTTATCGAGAGCAGCGGCCCAATCTCGCCAAGCAACTAAAGTCTTTTGTGTGTTTTCCAACGTGCGTGGGTCATTCTCCAGGTATTGCCAACTGAGGCCCCTCATTTCCAATTCCACGATGAGCCAAGCGAGATCATGCGAAAAGAACACATTGGCAATATGAGGTCGCAGCTTATTAGCAGCCTCCTGCCAGATGCGTCTTGCGTTGGCGCTTTGACCATATTGCTGAGCCGCTTGCAAACTGGCTGGATCTTCTGGAAAGAGCTTTAACTGCTCAACAAATAGATCATCCAATTTACTCCAAAGCGCTGTATCTTTCGGAGAACTGCGTACTGCTTGGGTGATGCAATAAATCGCCATGAGATGTGCTGCCGAGGCATCTTTTTGCGAAGGAAAATCGACTGCGGCTTGGCGAAACAGGTCCCCAGATCCGTTCCAGTTCTTTTCTTTTTGCTGAATCGCGGCTGCCTGCAACGTCAACTGTATCGCAACATCATTCACCTGATCTCGTTTTAGCAACGCGGCTTGTTGCAGCAGTTTATTCACCGCTTCATCTAGACGACTGGCTGCAATCAATTGTCTAACTTCAATTCTCACCAATTCGGTTGCTTCGTTACTGTTGCTCATCGTATTGGATGATCCGGACGATGTGACCGAAAGCAATAGAGCTTCGGCACGGCGTTGCCAGTAACCTCCGAAACGTTGGCCGATCGCATCACGCGAGGCGAGCAACTGCGACATCGCTTGTCGCCTGACGCTTGAGGCGTTTGCATCTTTGGGTAAATCGAACAGAGCCAACCGCATTTGTGCCAAGGCATATTCGGGTGTTGCTTCAAGCGACTGAAATTGCAGCATCGTGCGTTCAACCAGTTCGCGATCGCCCCCTTGCAAGGCGGCTTGTACCAAGAGATCTAAGGCTCGAAGACGAACGCGACTGTCATTCGATTGCAACAGTGTTTGAGCCCGCTCCAACGTTTCGCTCCGATTGCCTTGCAACCATTTGGACACTGCTAATGCCAAGTCGAGTTTCGATCGCCCGCTCCAATCGGTAGCAATTTTGCTTGCCGCTTCGATAGCGAACTGTTCCATTTCCGTTCCGGCCGCAATGGCATCTGCGGATTGAAGCGGATACGCTTGACCACGCAGGGCAAGAGCTTCGCATCGCAACAACGCAGTTTCAGTTGCTAATTCTTGCAGCTCACGAATTTGTTTGCGAGCTTGAGCGGTGGTCGAGGCGGAGCTGGTAACCACCAATTCGGCAATCGACTTTTGCAGTAGCTCTGCACCTCGATCCAATTCACGAATCGAAGCGAGAGCCAAATCTCGCGACGCGTTATCGAGAGGATTCGCCAGATAACGGGCCATTGCACCTTGTGAACGGAGATGAATCGCATGCAAGAACTGCCAGCGAATCCATAAGCTCCGAAAAAGGGGCGGAGTAGTGGCTTGCGTTTCACTGTGTATCGATTCGATTTGAGCCCAATTCTGTTTCGCTTTTTCTACATCAGGGGGCGAGCGATCTTCCACATCGATCGCTTCACTGGCAAGACCTCGGATCAACCAACATTGCCAGCGGATACGTGCATCGCTGCCGACGGGTAACAAATCGACTTGAGCGCGACATGCATCATTGGCGATCGCGTAAAGATTATTCCGCCATAACGTCTCCAGCACGGTTTCTGCTGCGGGACCATCGGGAATTACGGGAGCAGGAATTACGGGGGCGGGAATCGGAGTCGGTGTCTGGGCAAGGGCAGGAGCCCACGAGATCAACGCAAACAATAGTCCCGATAGAAATGACCATCGCGGCCAAACTTGGTTTGGCTTGTATTGCTTATGGCGAGTTGTCTCGC
>JBILTA010000663.1:0-3288 GCA_044371785.1 Pirellulaceae bacterium
ATAAGAACGCTCGGCTAATGATACGGTGATCGATCTCAATATCTCACGCTGCGTCATGAACCATCCCATCTTGCAAAGTCATGTCGATCGGGTCGAATAGGTGCGAGCGGATTAAATCCCAAAGGGCTCTTGAATAAGCCCTGCCCCATACGCACATTCTACTGAAAAATCAGATCGGAGTCAGGGATGGAGATTATCTCTCGCGACCAGGTTGCTTCTTTTATCACCAAAGATGGCTCGGAAATTCGTGAACTCTTGGCTTATCGTAACTCGGTCATTCAAAAGCAAAGTCTAGCTGAGGCTTTTGTGCCAGCCGGAACCACAACCCAATTCCATCAACATCCAATCACCGAAGAGATCTATTTTATCCTCGATGGGACGGGCGAAGTTCGACTCGGATCGCAATGGCATCCCGTTAAGCCGGGCGATTCGATCCCCATTCCCCCAGGAACTCCCCATCAAATTCGAGCTGCTGCGGAAACCGGCCTACGCTTTCTGTGCTGTTGTGTTCCGGGGTATGAGCATTCCGATACGGTGCTGCTGGAAGAGTAAGGCGACCAGAGAACTTTCCGTTGTTCGTGCTCGCGTTCTTGCTCGCGCCCGAATGTGCGTGATTCTCTATGCCGCTTTCTATTTTGCCGAATGTAACCAGATCATACGGAAGGGATATCTTGTATAGGCCCCGAAAACGGGCGAAGAATGGGTAACTTCGACCAGCGATGATGCGTCTGTCGGGCCACATTCGAGCAAGAGCAGAAGTACGAGCAGGAGCAGGAGCACCGCTGCACTGAGTACGAGTAGGAACAAAACGCAATCGGCCTCGGCGAAACATTTTTATGCATCGCCGAGGCCGTTTTAAAAAATCGTCTGGGTGGATTTTTGGATGAGTGATTTGAGGTGGGGAGTGGTTGGTTAGTAGCGGAAGACAGCAACTCCGAGTGGGGTCTGATAATATCGATAGATGTAAGGACTTACATACGGTGGTGTTGACAACGAATAGTAGGGCGATGCGCTAACGGTTGGACGGAGCGTATCGTAACCGATCCAGCGATGGTACTCGATGCGAGCCATACGATTTTGCATTTCAACTTGAGCACGATATTGGCGGAAGGTCATCGGCTTCTGTTGTGCTTCAGTAGCCTGATATTTTGAATCGCTGGTCGAAGCTTTTAAACCAGGCTTCGGTTGAGTTGCCTCATTGTCTTGGTTGTTTGCTGGTTGCTGTGCGAAGGCAGATTGGGCCAAGCACATCAGCGCAAAGCAGATTGAGAGCGGTAACGCAAAACGATTTTGCATCATGGTAACTCCGGAATAAAATATCCGTATGTGGACTGCAGAAACGCAGAAATCCCTAGCGGCTTTCATCCGTAGGAAACCGCGACAAACCGACCGGGAGAAAGGAGCCACTATTGGGCTCGGGTCGGGGTCCACCATGACCATTTGTCAGAGTTAGGTTTCGTCTAACCTACTTCTGTCACAAGATCGCAATTCCTTTTTTTTATGGGAGTTCGCTCGATCGCGCGTTCAAACAAACGGTCAACTAAAAAGATCCTATTGCAACACGCTTGCCGGTACTTTTGCTGCGAATTTCGTACTCGTTACAACTTAACAGCCTCACACTGTCTACTGCGAATTAAGTCACTGTTATGTTGCGCAGATGTTCCAGCAAGTAGGCTCGATTTCCAGGAACCGCAAGGACTGCCAAATTCCCTTGCACTTCGGCCGCTGCACAACTCCAACCACCCGTATTGGAATTTAGTGGCGTGAGCTGAGTGCCAAAGCTGTGACGAACTTTCGGTTTAGACATATCAATCAAGAGCACTTGTTTACCATCTTGATTCCTAAAGGCATAGACATGAACGTGCGACAAGCTTCCGGCGGGAGTGATATCGGCAAAACCTAGCGGCTGAAGCTGAATCACTTGACTCATCACATTTCGTAATGAAGCGGGTAGCTCAATGGACTGCTGCCATTGAATCGGTTCGTTTTCAATTCGTTCGATATGGCGAGCCATAAGAACATCAAGCCTGGTGCTAGCCCCTGTCGGCCAAAACAGAAACGCCGCAAACGCGACAATGGCGACAGAGGTTACCAAAACCCAACTATACCTCCAGCGCCGTCGATCTACTGCCAAAGCTAACCGAGTTCCGTCATTCAGTTCGATCACCTGGCTGGCTTGGCAGTCTGTTCGAGCAATTCTATCGATTTCAAGACTGTTCCCTACGCTTGTCTCAGCTGGACTAACCACACGCTCTGATTCGCGTAACAGGTGCAGCAACAAATTCTCCTTGGCTCCCACCGGCACATCAACAGCCCGGAGTGCATTTCGAATTTCAATGTCTAGCTCTTGTTCATCATGGATCATTCGAAAGTCTCCTGCAGTCACTTAGCCTTAACGAGGGAAACGGGTTTAGCGGTCTTGAGCAGTGCTTCGCGCAGCATATCTTTACTGCGAGACAAACGACTCATGACCGTTCCCATGGGGACATCAAGTTCCTGCGCAATTTGCTGATAGCTTTTATCTTCAAAATAAAACATCACCACGATGATACGTGCAATTGGACTTAGTTGATCAAGAGCTTGGTGAACCCAATCAACACGTTCCAATTTCTTTTCGCATGGTTCATACGGGGCCTCTGGTTCATTCGCTTGTAAATTTAGCAGAGTACTCTGTCGCGACGATTCTTTAATGGAATGCCAATACATTCTTCGGGCCGCGGTCGCAAGCCAAGCTTGAGCGGACTCCATGGATCGAATTTGCCCCAAGTACTTTACGGCTGTAACGAAGACCTGTTGGCACAGATCTTCCGCATCGGTGCGT
Organism: Pirellulaceae bacterium; assembly: GCA_044371785.1. Classification (GTDB taxonomy): domain Bacteria; phylum Planctomycetota; class Planctomycetia; order Pirellulales; family Pirellulaceae; genus JAFLCP01. The sequence goes on from JBILTA010000663.1 coordinate 2,822, forward strand.
CGACCACATAGTCGGTAACAATATGCGTAGGTACGATCGTAGTGTTTTTCAACAAACGAGCATAAATTACCCGCACCAATGTCATCCGCACCAATGTCATCCGCATCAACGTCATCCGCATCAACGTCATCCGCACCAATGTCATCCAGTGCAGCCTCGCTAGGGTCAACCGCGCTAGGCTCTGTATCTAGCAACTTAGGATCCAAACATCGCTCCTTGTCAGAAGGATGCAGATTGAAATCTTCCATTGAATCAACCTCGGTCCAAACCAGTTCGGGAATGAACGCGACATTCAAGTAGAGTCAATTGAATATCCGTTTATTCCCTTCATTGTATAAGATTTCCGAATCGTAAATGCGACACTCCACCACTTCGCCACCCTTCCGATGGGTTATTTCCAAAAAAAACGAAAGATGGTGGAATACCGGCTAGCAAATAGAACTCTATATTCGTGAAGCGGGCACGAA
>JBILTA010000126.1:0-10542 GCA_044371785.1 Pirellulaceae bacterium
GGGCCATTCCCAATCCCTTAGCAAGCCACAAAAAAGCACTCGCCAAAAGTACAAGTTCTACTCAGAACACTACAAGACTCTCATTAAGAATCTCCCTTCCATGTCCCCTCTCCGAATTCTCACCTGCGCTCTTATCCTCTGCTGTTTGTTTCCATCCCACTCCATCTTTGGGCAAGCTCAAAACAGCGCCGCTCCAGCCGAGGCTACCTCGTCTGCGATTGCAGCCCCACAAAACCCAGAAGCCACAGACGCGAAACCCAACACATCCATCTCGGCTAACGCGATACCGGCGGGCCCATCACCGTGGCGGGCCGTCGGTCTAGTCGTACTGGGCGTCGCCTCGGTGCTCTTTCTGATGATCGCCCTAAAGTTTCACGCCTTTGTTGCACTCATCCTCTCGTCGATCTTGATTAGTCTTATGCTCGGGGGCAGTGGCTCTGAGCCCGTTCAGCGGGTGGCCCGAGAATTTGGAGCTGCTGCCGGTGGCATTGGTATTGTCATCGGAATGGCTGCGGTCATCGGCAAGTGCATGCTCGACAGCGGAGCGGCCGATCGTATTGTGCAGTGGATGTTAGGTTTGCTCGGTGCCAAACGCGCATCGCTAGCTCTCTTGAGCAGTTCGTATCTCTTGGCCATACCTGTCTTCTTCGATACAGTCTTTTACTTGCTTGTTCCGCTTGCTCGATCCTTGCACCGAAAAACCAACAAGAACTACCTACAGTATTTGATGGCAGTTGGCGCCGGTGGTGCGGTAACCCATACACTGGTCCCTCCCACCCCGGGGCCGTTGTTTGTTGCCAACAATCTTGATGTCAATATGGGGACCATGATCTTGATGGGGCTTTTGGTGGCGGCTCCCAGCGCAGCGATCGGATTGGTCTATGCTTGGTGGGCCGATAAAACGGGCCCAGTACCCATGCGACCTGTGGGTGGTGTCGTTCGTTCTGATGAAGAACTACCAACAAAACTTCCATCACTGTTCATGTCTCTCCTCCCTGTCTTACTCCCTGTCGTTCTGATTTCGCTTTCAACAGTATTAACACTTCTAGCCGATAACGAACGCCGCGCTCATCTGACTGCTTCAGATATCAAAGATTGGGCTCAATTTACGACGGAACTAAAATCGGAACTTGCAGCACCAGATAAGTCCATCTTTAAGTCGCTCACACAACAGCAGCTTATCGATTCGAAAACAATTGAAGGTGTCATTGCCGCACCTGATTCTGAATCAGCTCGCCAACAGTTTATTCAAGAACTGAACCTTGCCTTGCGCAGCAAACAGTTCTTTAAGCCAGATGATTTTGCATCATTAAAACTTCGCCCCATTGATGGCAAGCCACTAGCTCCTCCAGGCCTTCGTTCCAAGAGCATAGAAGTTGAAAGATACAACAGAGTTGTGCTCGAATCGGCTTTCCCAACTATGATTGGTGAACACGATTGGAATACGTCCATGCGTCGCTGGTCCGATGGGATGAGTTTACCAGGCGATCCAAACGTTGCTCTCATTTTGGCAGCCCTCGCATCGTTGTGGGTACTCTGGCAATCCCAAGGCAAGACCCTGGTGCAACTAGCGGCCGCAATGGAAGAATCACTTTTGAGCGCAGGGGTGATCATCCTTATCACCGCTGCCGGTGGGGCCTTCGGTAAAATGCTTCAAGAAACTCAAATCGCGGATGCCATCAAGCAGTTGCTACAAGGTTCCGGTGGAGCCGAAGTTGCATTGTCCGGCACGGCATTGATACTTCTGGCCTGGGGAATCTCGGCATTCCTGAAGGTGGCTCAAGGTTCCAGCACCGTTGCTATGATTGTAGCTTCCGGCATGATGGTTGCGCTGATGAACCGAGGAACTCTTCCTTATCATCCAGTTTACATCGCGATGGCCGTCGGCACGGGATCGCTAATGGGAAGCTGGATGAACGATAGCGGCTTTTGGGTGTACGCCAAAATGGGTGGATTGACCGAAGCGGAGGCCCTGCGAAGCTGGACGGTCATGCTTGCCCTTTTGAGCCTCGGCGGGTTGCTTATTACTTGGCTACTCTCGATCGTAATGCCACTCACAACCTAAAACGCTCGAAGGGTTACATGCCGCACATACGGGAGGTATAATGAGCCGATCCTCTCGCGATCTCCACCCTACCCCCTACCACCAACCCCCTACCTATAGATCGGTTTGTTTTGCTGGCTCATGGTCCTTGTAAAGCTCGACTGTGAAACTTGCACAACTAGCTGACGCTGTCATCGTTATCACATGTCGAAGCTTCCCGTTCATAAGCCAATCGACTGGCGTCACGCCAGCTTGAACCTAGCCGTGCTGGCGCTGTTTTGTTGCGTTGGCTTTTGGCTTCAGGGGAGCAACGGCATCCTTGTTTCATCAGCAATTTTTCTAGCTATGGCTGTTACGTTAAGGTCTGTGCTTGCAGTACACCACCGCAGAGGCATAGTTCATTGCAGAAACGGACACTTTCAAGATGCGATAGGTGAGTTTCAGCAAAGCCTCGCCTTCTTTCAACGTTACCCTTGGATTGATCGCTTTCGCGGCATCACGATGTTATCTTCAGGCCATTCCTATATCGAAATGGCACTTATCTCTCTGGGGTTCTCGTACATTCAATTGAAGCAACCCGAACAAGCTCGCGGATACTATGACACCTGCTTAACCTCTTTCCCTAACAGTCACATGGCGATAGCAGGCCTCCATTATCTTGACTCGACCGACAACAACTCCATCGAGAAAGAGATTCACGGATGAAAAACAATTTGACACTTGCACGCTGGGCAATCCTTACAAACTTATCGTTATTGGTCACGCTGACAACGATCGCACTATCCATCCCTTCATCCGGATTAGCGGATGAAAGTGAAGCCTTTTTTGAAACCCACATTCGTCCCGTCTTGGTTGAACAGTGTTACTCTTGCCACTCTGCTCACTCCAAAACTCTTCAAGCAAATTTGTTGGTCGATTCACCTTCTGCTCTTCGGCGCGGTGGAGACTCCGGTCCCGCTGTCGTACCTGCCAACCCAGACGAAAGCACCCTGATACAAGCCCTTGAATATGAACATTGGCAGATGCCACCGAAAGGTAAGTTACCTGAAGCAACGATTGCGAACTTTCGGAAGTGGGTTCAAGAGGGTGCCTTTGACCCTCGGCCCGAACCTGAAATTTCAACGCCGGCTACGTTGATCGATCGTACCGAACTCAGTAAGTCCCATTGGGCGTATCACCCCATCCAACGCCCGACACCCCCCAACGTTGCAACGGATTGGTCACTATCACCACTCGACACATTCGTTTACGAGAAAGCTCAAGCGGCTCAACTACCCATCAATAATGATGCCGACAAAGCCTCCTTACTTCGGCGTGTTTACTTCAATTTAATCGGCCTTCCACCATCAGCTGCGGAAGTTCTCGACTTCGTGAACAACGACAATCCCGATGCACTGGAACGAGTGGTAGACAAACTGCTCGCATCGCCTCACTACGGTGAACGTTGGGGGCGTTACTGGTTGGATTTAGCTCGGTACGCCGACAGTAATGGTGCGGATGAAAACCACGCATATCCTGTTGCCTGGCGATATCGAGACTACGTGGTTAGACAACTCAACGCGGATCTTCCCTATGATGAATTTGTCACGCAACAACTCGCAGGCGATCAACTGGAAGCCAATTCAATTGAGGAACGGCGGGATAACCTGACAGCAACAGGCTATCTGGTACTCGGCCCCAAGATGCTTGCGGAACAAGACAAACCCAAACTAATCGCTGATTTAGTGGATGAACAACTCGATACGATCGGCCAATCTCTGTTGGCGATGACTATTGGGTGTGCCCGTTGTCATGATCACAAGTTCGATCCTCTCTCAGCAGAGGATTATTATGCTTTAGCTGGCATTCTTCACAGCACCAAGTCGATGGCTAATCTCGATTTCGTCAGTCAATGGAATACTCGCGAGCTTCCCGATCCCGTCATCGAGTCGCAAATACTTGCACATCAAGAGATTATCGCCAAAGCAGAAGCCGAGTTAGCTCAACAGACGATGAAGCCAGAAGAACAACGTACCGAGGAAGATAAGCAAGCGATAGAAAAAGCCAAACAGCACATTGAGGCATTAAAGAAAACCGCACCCGTCTTACCACAAGTCATGGCTGTTGATGAATCGGCCGTAAAGCTTGTTCCCATCCATGTTCGTGGCAATCACCTGCAACTAAAAGGGGACCCAATTCCGCGCAAGTTGCCTGCTCTTTTTGAACAAGCAATGCCTCAACCTTCGATGCCAGAGCAAAAGAGTGGTCGACTCGAATTCGCCCATTCGCTCTTTCATTCTCAAAATCCTCTCACCTCGCGAGTCATCTCCAATCGTCTTTGGTCCTGGGTTTTCGGAGAGGGAATCGTTCGCACCGTTTCCAACTTCGGACTAAAGGGGGAACCTCCCAGCCATCCAGAGTTACTGGATTGGCTAGCGGCAGAAATGATGTATCAAGATTGGTCACTAAAGGCGATGCAACGCAAGCTGGTTCTTTCGCGAGTCTTCCGCGTCAGTTCTATTGCGAGCGAACTACAGAAATCGACTGATCCGGACAATAAACTCTGGACCTACTATCCTCTACGCCGCTTAGAGATCGAACCATTGCGGGATAGTTTGCTTGTTGCGGGTGGAAATCTTGACCGACAATTTGGTGGACAAGCCGCTTCGATTTACGGCGCCAACTACAGTGAGGATGGCCGAGGCAAAAACGAATTCGATGCCTTGCGTCGTACGATTTATCTTCCCGTCAATCGCGCAGCACTGCACGAATTGTTGGCGACATTCGACTATGTCGAATCGGGTGTCTCCGTAGGCAAACGAAACTCAACCGTTGTTCCTCACCAAATGCTCTTCCTGATGAATCATCCATTGGTGCGTCAACAAGCCAATGAACTTGCTCGACGGTTGCCAGGCCACTCGCTTATCAACGATACTCGTCTTGCCAGTGAGTCCACCCAAGCTCGAATTCAAATCATCTATTTAGAATTACTGGGTCGCCTCCCCGATGAGACCGAATTGCGATATGCCCAAGTATTCTTGCAGGAAATCGTAACTCATTCCGTTCCCAACGGCTCGATCACAACAGTAGAACCTCTGTTACAAGAACAAGCTTGGACAGAGTATTGTCATGCTTTGCTTACCAGCAACGAGTTCATGTACACTCCCTAACCCTGAGAGACGCTCCGCAATGCTCCAGCATGAAGATGTTGCGTTAAACCCACATGAGCGATTGACGCGCCGTTCGCTGCTCAAGAATACGGCGATGGGGTTCGGTGCCATCGCTTTAGCTGATATTCTTTCCCGTGACTCGCGGACAGAAGAACCCGCATTGCTACAGACGCACTTCGCCCCACGGGCAAAACGCGTCATTTTTCTTTTCATGCATGGCGGTCCTTCAGCAATAGACACATTTGATTACAAGCCTTTGCTTGAACGCGATGATGGCAAGCCGCTCCCTTTCGAAAAGCCCAGAATTCAGTTTGCACAAACAGGAAATCTTTTACGAAGCCCATGGAAATTCCGACAGTATGGTCAATCTGGTGCCTGGGTGAGCGACTTATTTCCTGAAGTAGGAAAATGTGTTGATGACCTATGCTTCATCAAATCGATGCATGGATCGAATGAAGCACACGGTGGAGCCCTGCTTAAAATCCACACCGGGAGCGATACTTTTGTACGACCGAGCAAAGGCGCCTGGATCTCCTATGGACTTGGCACAGAAAATGCAAACCTGCCTGCTTTCGTGACCATCAATCCCACCCTCGGCCACGGTGGCGTACAAAACTTTGGGTCCGGCTTTCTTCCCCCCGAACATCAAGCAACTCGAATCGGATCAAGCGGAGCGGCGATGAAAAATGCTTCGATTGCCAACCTAATTCCTCCAAATGCCAAAAGATACGACCAGCGCAAACAGCTCGATTTCGTGCAAAAGCTCAATCAGCATCAACTAGATCGCTTTCAGCAGGCCGCAGAGTTAGATGCCCGTATCGAATCGCTCGAACTTGCTTTCCGTATGCAAATGGAAGCTCCCGATGTACTAAACCTTGCTCAAGAAACCGATGCCACCCATCAACTTTACGGGATCGATCAACCGGCTACCGAAAACTTTGGACGCGAGTGTTTACTGGCACGTCGGCTCAGCGAATCGGGCGTACGATTCGTACAAGTGAGCCACGCCTATTGGGATCAACATTCGGAACTGAAAGAAAAGCATTCCGAGCTGGCTGCGCAGGTGGACCGTCCGATTGCAGGACTGTTGAAAGATCTGAAACAACGTGGACTGCTTGAAGATACTCTAGTGATATGGGGTGCCGAATTCGGTAGAACGCCTACGGCCCAAGGCAATAATGGACGTGACCACAATCCTCATGCCTTTACTTACTGGTTTGCAGGAGGAGGAGTTAAGCCAGGTTTCAGCTATGGACAGAGCGATGACTATGGGTTCTACGCCGTAGACCAGAAGGTGCATGTGCACGATTACCATGCAACCTTGTTGCATTTACTTGGTTTAGATCATGAAAAACTAACTTTCCATTATGGTGGACGCGATTTCCGACTCACCGACGTACATGGCCGCGTTATCCACGATATTATGACTTAATCTCGTTTCTCTTCTTGTCAAAAGGCTCATAACACCATGAAATCCGGCATCAAGTTTTGGGGCGTTCTCGCGCTGATAACCCTGACGTTTCTCGCCACAACGACGTCAGTCTTTGCACAGTCCAATGAGAGTTCCATTCCGTTTTACGTTGGAACCTACACCAATCGTACCAGTCAGGGTATCTATCGATCGGAACTCGATACTTCGACCGGGAAGATGGCTCCAGCAAAGCTGGTTGCCAAGCTCACCAATCCATCTTTTCTTTGCATCCATCCCAGCGGCAATTTCCTTTATGCAGTTACTGAAACAGTCCGGGGTGCAGGCGGTGAAGATGCGCGTGTCGTGGCCTACAAGATTGAAGCCAATGGCGATCTAACGCTGCTCAATTCACAACGTGCTGAAGGTGATATTCCGTGTTACGTTTCCACCGATAAAGAAGGTAAGTTGGCGTTTGTAGCCAACTATGGAAACGGTAGCATCGCGATGCTTCCCATCAATAACGACGGCTCGCTAAAACCGGCTGTCTCCGTCGTGCAACACACGGGTTCAAGTGTGAACGCTCAGAGACAAATGGGACCCCACGCTCATAGCATTTTACTGGATCCATCAGGGCTTTGGCTCTGTTCTGCTGATCTAGGTATCGACAAAGTACTAACGTACCAGATTGATCGTAAGCAGAATAAAATTGTTCCTGCTCCAACTCCCTTCTTGCAACAACCTGCTGGTGGCGGACCTCGTCATCTCGACTTTTCAAAAGATGGCAAATGGGCTCTTATCAACAATGAGCTCACCTCTTCAGTCACATTAGCTGCCTGGGATTCGGAAAAGGGTTCCTTTATTTCCAAAGACCTGCAAAGCACGTTGCCAACAGATTATAAGGAACCAGGTAACAGCACGGCTGAAGCTCTTTTCAGCCCAGATGGCCAGTTCGCCTACGTTTCAAACCGCGGACACAACAGTATCGCGATCTTCAAAGTAGATCATGCGGCCGGCAAACTAATTCCACTCGGTCACGAATCGACACGAGGTAAAGTCCCCCGAAACTTCCGCTTTGACCCAACTGGAAAATATGTATTGGCGGAGAATCAAGATAGCGACTCAGTCCATTCATTCCAATTCGATGCACAAACCGGTCTTCTCAAGTACACCGGCGAAAGCATCGAAGTCGGTATGCCTGTGTGTATCAAGTTTCTTGTTCGCCCCTAGTGTCCGATGCATTCGTCAACGGCAAACTGTCGCCATAAACGAACCTACCCCGACGGCCAGGAAAACCTCTGGAATGACCAGTCCACTTTCGGATCCGAATCGATATCGTTCGATCCAGTGCCCCGAAGAGCGTGCTATGGCTATCGCTGTAGCCGCTCATCAGGGGCAACGTGATAAAGCTGGAGAACCTTTTATCTACCATCTTTTTCGTGTGATGCTCTCTGTTGAGGGGCCGGCCCTACGACAGGTCGCTCTATTGCACGATCTGCTCGAAGACACCACGTGGACAGCGGCCGACCTCTCACTCGCTGGACTCTCACACGAGGTGATCCAAGCGATTGAATTGCTGACCAGACAACCGAGCGATTCTTACACGGACTATGTGGTTCGTCTTTCAAAGAACACCTACGCCAAGGCAAGTAAGATAGCCGACCTCAACGATAACTACCGTCTCGATCGCGTTGCCTTTCGCGTCGGACACGAAACGGAAGACTCTCAGCGGATCGCCCGCTACATTTTGAGCCACGACTACCTCTATGGTCGCATGCATGAAGCCGAATATCGCGAACGTATGAAAGCATACGAAGACGAAATTAAACTTTGAGTGTCTTCCATTTTCCATGCAGAAAGCGCGCTGTAAGCAAAGTCGCGCGCACGATCAAATCACTCACCATCGCACACCAAGCACCCTGCACACCCCAACCTAATCCTCTCCAACTTTCGGATAACCAAGGTAGTTCTGCGCAAGCGAGGCCATAGGTCAATGGAATTCGAATCAAGACGAAGCAAATAAAGGTTATGGCCAATGGACCTTGCGTATCACCCGCACCACGCAAAGCTCCTGAAAACACCAATACAATCGCTAAAGGAATAAGTCCCAAACTAACAATGCGCAGTAATGTTGCCGATTCTTGCACCAATTGCTGATCTCTTCCCGTTACGAACAAGCCAACAACCGTTTCGCTGGATGTCCAGAACAACACGACTGCCAGACTCAAGGTAAGGCAACTCAAGCCACAAGTAATCCAAATTGCCTGACTCGCCCTTTGACTTTGTTTCGCTCCGAGAAACTGGCCTGCTAACGTCGCGGCTGCTACCTGGAAGGCCGTCCCAGGCGCATAAGCAATCGCTTCCACACGAATTGCCAAGCCGTGTGCTGCAGCAGCCAATGTCCCCAAGCTATTGATAATTCCAACAAACCACAGATGGCAAAACACCGTCGCCATCATGTCGGTCCCTCCTGGCAAGCCAACGCGAAGGATGCGTAAGATCTGAGTTCGATTGGGATATAATGCTGCGCGTTGAATCGATAACCCAAACGTCCCCGATAATAACCCCCACGCCACCAATCCAGAACCGACGACGTACCCAGCTGCGGTGCCAATAGCTAGTCCCTCCCAACCATAATTGGGAAAGCCGAAGGAACCTGACACCAACAGAAAACTCAACAACGTATTGACGATGTTTACAGTTCCCATAACCCATAACCCACTCACCGTGTTGCCCGATCCACGCAAAGCGGCAACACCGATTTGTTGAAAAGCCATCAACGGAATAATGGGAATGATCCAACGCAAGTATAGGCTTGCTGCCACTTGAGCTTCATCACTAAGCTGCAACCATGTTAGTAGCGTGTTGCTGCCAAACCAAAAACTACCCAACATCACCATGGAGAAACAAAACCCGACTACGAGCGCTTGATTGGTCACCAAGTTGGCTTTAACTCGATCCCCACCCCCGATCTCTCGCGCTACTACAGCCGTAGTGCCGATACTGACCACACTCATCAAAGCTGGAATCATCCAGAGCAGATAAGCCATCTGTCCCATGGCTGCCATGTGATGTGTTTGCAAGTACCGGCCTGTTAACAGAGTGTCAACGAGCCCCACCATCAGCACCAGCAGCTGCTCAAGAAATACGGGCCAAGCGAGCAATAAGATGGGCTTAAAAAGTGTGGGTTGATCCACCAGCGAGGACTGGGGCTTCATGCATTCCTCTCATGAATCGAGCGATTCACTGAAATGCTCATCTCTTTTTGCTGTTGCAGATCATCTAGGGCACCAAGCAAATACTGGATATGTCCTTCACTATGGGCTGTGGAAAGACTGATTCGCAACAAAGACTTTCCGACGGGAACAGTAGGGGGGCGAATCGCCGGTATATAGCACCCAGCCGACAATAAACGGATCGAATATGCCACACAGAGATTGGGATCACCTACATAAATGGGAATGATGGGACTATCATCTCCTCCAACGCTCCAACCTTGTTGTCGCAATTGCTGACGTAATCTGCGTGCGCGCGACCTAAGTTCCTGACGTTCACTCTGCATTTTCTGAAGCAACACAATTGATGTCTTTGCAGCTAACGCCATGGCCGCAGGCATAGAGGTGGAGAACATGTAGCCTCTACCTCGATGAATGGCCAGATCAACAAATGCTTGTGGTCCCAACAAAAAACCACCTAAGCCGCCAATAGCTTTACTGAGCGTACCGATCCTCACGGTGACTCGTTGACCACAACCGACCTCATGACATAGGCCTTCTCCATGTTCACCGTATATCCCCGTAGCATGTGCTTCATCGGCAACCACTAGACAATTATAGCGTTCTGCAAGTTCACAGATTTCCGCGATAGGCGCGAGGTCGCCGTCCATACTGAACAACGAATCCGTCACAATGATGGCACGTTCAAAGCGGCTACGATGCGCC
>JBILTA010000664.1:0-3284 GCA_044371785.1 Pirellulaceae bacterium
TCCAACGTCTTTACCGCTCGATTCCGCAGGCGATTGAACGAACCAACGAAGTGGCCGCTCAATGCCAGTTCCGGCTTGATCAATTGCGCTACGAATATCCGGTCGAACTTGCTCCCGAAGGCTATACACCAATCGAATATCTAAAATACTTAGCCAACAAAGGTGCGGAAAAACGTTACCCGGCTGGCGTTCCCGATAAAATTAAGGATCTGCTCAAACATGAACTGCAATTGATCGAAGAGCTGCATTATGAAGCCTACTTTCTAACGGTTTGGGATTTGGTCCGTTATGCGCGGCAGCGCGGTATCTTATGCCAAGGTAGAGGTTCCGCCGCCAATAGCGTCGTCTGTTTTTGTCTCGGCGTAACTTCCGTAGATCCAGCCCAATTAGACTTATTGTTTGAACGTTTTATCAGCCGCGAACGCAACGAAGCTCCAGACATCGATGTCGACTTCGAACATCAACGTCGCGAAGAAGTCTTGCAATACATCTATGAAAAATATGGGCGTTATCGTGCGGGTATGACCGCGACGGTCATCACTTATCGTACACGTTCCGCCATTCGCGATAGCGGTAAAGCTCTAGGGATATCGCAAGACAAAATCGACAACATTGCCAAGACGGTTGATTCTCGCAGTGAAGCGGGTGGATTGTTGGAATGTTGTCGCGAGGCAGGACTAGAACCCGAATCACCGCTGGGCAAACGTTTTCTCTATGTGGTGCAAAACTTAGTTGGCTTTCCTCGCCATCTGTCGCAGCACGTAGGTGGTATGGTGATGACTCGAGGTTGGCTGTGTGAGTTATGCCCCATCGAAAACGCTTCGATGGAAGGACGAACGGTGATCCAATGGGACAAAGATGACCTGGATGAGCTCGGCATCCTAAAGGTGGATTGTTTATCGTTGGGAATGCTCTCGGCCATCCATCGTTCGTTTGATTTGCTTCGCCAACACTACGAGATCGACTTGAATTTGGCGACGGTTCCCCATGCGGATCGCAAAGTTTACGAGATGATCAGTCAAGCTGATACGGTGGGTGTGTTTCAGATTGAGAGTCGCGCGCAGATGAGTATGTTGCCGCGATTGCGTCCGCAATGTTATTACGATTTGGTGATCGAAGTTGCCATTGTTCGGCCTGGTCCTATTCAAGGCCAGATGGTGCATCCTTATTTGAAAGCGCGACAGACGGGTATTCAACCTCAATATCCTAGCGAGGCGATTGCGCAAGTTTTAGCCAAGACGATGGGTGTTCCCATCTTTCAAGAGCAAGCGATGCGATTGGCTGTTGTGGCAGCTGGCTTTACACCGGGTGAAGCGGATCAATTGCGGCGAGCCATGGCGGCGTGGCGGCGTCCTGGTGTTATCGATCGCTTTCGACAGAAGCTGATTCATGGAATGTTGGCCAATGGTTTAACACAACAGTTTGCCGAAAGTGTGTTTACGCAGATACGCGGCTTTGGTGAATACGGTTTTCCCGAATCTCATGCAGCCAGTTTTGCCCTATTGGTTTATGTATCGGCTTGGATCAAGTGCCACTATCCTGCGGTGTTTTGTGCGGCGTTGCTCAATAGCCAACCGCTTGGTTTTTATGCACCCGCTCAGTTGGTTCAAGATGCACAGCGTCATGGTACCACAGTGGCTGGAGTCGATGTGAACTATAGCGATTGGGAGAGTACGTTGGAGCCGTTATCGGGTGCGATACGCAAACCTGGTGGAAGGAGGCTCGAACGGGAGTATCAATTGCGTTTGGGGCTTCATCAAGTGCAAGGCGTTCAAGAGGAGTTGGCTCGTCGGATTGTCGAGCAGCGACGTCAGGGAGGGCGTTATCAAGATGTTACGCAGTTGCAACAGAGGACTGGCATAGGGCAGGGGATGCTAACCAAGTTGGCTGAAGCGGGAGCGTTAAATTCGCTGAGTGGGCATCGGCGAGCAGCGATGTGGCAATCATTAGCTCAGGAACGAACGGCGGGCAAGTTATCCTTACTAGAAGCGATGGGGGCAGACGAAGATGATGCGATCCCCGAACCACTCCGTCCACTGAGTCCACGCGAAGAGGTATTCACGGACTATCAGACAACGGGTTTATCGTTGCGAGGCCATCCGCTAGCGTTTTATCGCAACTTTTTAAATAGCAAGCGAGTCAAAACGGCTTCGCAGCTACCGACACTTCGACATGGTCAATATGTGGCGGTAGCGGGAATGGTTTTACTGCGTCAACGTCCGGGTACCGCGAAGGGGATAACGTTTGTTACTTTGGAAGATGAAACAGGTTCGATCAATTTGGTGATCAAGATTGAGATATGGGAACGCTTTTATAAAGTGGCAAAGCAATCGAACATGTGGATGGCTCACGGTGTATTAGAGAATCGCAACGGCGTGATCCATGTGGTGGTGGGGCGTTTGGAAGACATGAGCCAAGTTGTTCCGTTGGAAAATCCATCGCGAGACTTTCGTTAAATGCGTACTGACATGGGAGGTATTTGTCGATTGGGATAATCGTCTAGCCCGTTGCAGCATGCTAGGCCTCCAGTCGCAGTGCTCAACGTCTGGGAGATCCAATGTCCGGGAGATCCAACGTCTGGGAGATCCAATGTGCGTGATCCAATGTAGCTTGACGGCGCGATTCGGCGCTGCGTTGCCGATAAGCCAATTGCGACATTTCGCATTATGCACAAACGTATGTGTGGAAAGTGAATTGATTCTTCTGGTGAACCACGAATTCGGTTGGGTCGCGTCTACGGATGAAGGCAGTGCGGTCAAACTGCTCACATGCTCAACTCACTGAAATTTAATCACTCAGGCAACCCCGACTGACCAATGCGACGATTTGAAATTTTTTATGCCTTCCCAATTTTGGCTCATCTCTTTTCGCTTCAATCTGTGTAACGCGAATGGATGATGCTCTGTCCGTCGTAACAACGCTAGCGTAGCACCAGAGGGATTTCACCATCTGCAAAGAAACGTCGATTCGAAACAAGATACGCAGGATAGTGAGGGCTCGACCTACTCTACGCCGCATGTTTTGTAGATACGTGATAGGCTGCGTTTTGCAGCGACGGAAGGAGCGAGTGCTGAGAGGAACGAGCCTCCTGAGAGGCTTGGCTTCATGAAAAAAAAAGCGGCATCATGCCGCGTGCACCAGCGGTCCCTGCTGATGTAACGTCCTGTTAGTCGATTACCCGACTCATTCCGGGTCGATTGTTCCGAGTCTATTATTTCGGGTCGATTGTTCCGAGTCGATTATTTCGGTTATTCTCTTCTACCCTACCAAATGGAGGTGACTAG